>NZ_JBHVUS010000025.1:0-134385 GCF_042884005.1 Kitasatospora sp. NPDC058162 | reverse complement strand
GACACACATGACGGTGATCTTCGCGGCCGAGACGCCCGCGAAGATCACCCCCAGCAACTCACGCCATGCAGTTGATCAATTACCCAACACTTTCTGAGGCCTCAGAGCCCTCGGGCCACTCAGTCGGGGTAGCGCACGAGTCCGCTCAGGTCCAGGTCGAAGTCGAACGGCTCGGGGATGCGCATGCCGTCCCCGAACTTCCGGTCGTGCCGCACGTGGTAGCGGTCGTGGTTCGGTTCGGAGAACAGCGTGACCGTCCCTTCCCGCGGATCGACGATCAGGTAGAGCGGGACACGCATCACCGCGTAGTCGCGGAGCTTGTCCACCCAGTCGTTCCCCGGGTTGGACGGCGAGACCACCTCGACCGCGACCAGGGCCTCCTCGGCGAGGGTGGCATTGCCTTCTCGGGCCAGGGAGGCGATCGGAAGGTAGGTCAGATCGGGGGTGCGCTCCTTCGACACGTCGGGGGTGGTCAGCGCGCTGTAGCCGCTGACCATGTAGCCGTCCGGGGCGTGGTGCTCGAACTGCCGCTGGATGAGTACGAGGTTCAACTGGTGGATACCGGAGGGGGTGTCGTGCATGACCAGCGTGTCGCCGGACCATTCGACGCGGACACCGTCGGGGGCCGTGCGCAGCACCGCCTCCACGAAGTCGCGGTGTCGCTCGTAGAAGCTCATGGCGCCCTACCCGGTCTGTGCGTTCGGCCGCCTCGCAGTCTATGCGCGAAACCACCCCGGGGCGTTCAGGCTCCGGAGGCGGGCCGCCGGCCCTTGCCGGGTGGGCCGGCGAAGGTCTGGGCGATGGGGAGCCAGGCGGTGGCGGTGGGGCCGGTGGCGGTGAGGGCGAGGTCGTCGCGGTGGCGGCGCTGGGTGACCAGGAGGCAGAAGTCCAGGGCCGGGCCGGTGACCACGTCGGTCGCGTCGGCCGGGCCGAAGGTCCACGAACCCCCGTCGGGCGCGGTCAGTTCGAGCCGGACCGGGGTCTCCGGCGCGGGCAGCCCGTGAGCGGCGAAGGCGAAGCCGAGGGTGCGCAGGCCCAGGTGGGCGATGTGCCGCAGCCGGGCGGTGGGTTCCCGGGTCGCGCCGAGCGCGTCCGCGACGTCCTGGCCGTGCGCCCAGGTCTCCATCAGCCGGGCGGTGACCATCGAGGCGGGCTTCATCGGCGGGCCGAACCAGGGCAGCCGGACGTCGGCGGGGGCGGCGGCCAGAGCGGCCGACACCCCCTCCCTCCCAGCCCGCCAGCGGGCGAGCAGGGCGGCGGGTTCGGCGGCCGCCCCCTCCCGGGCCCCCTCCTCGACCGGGTCGGCCCCGGCGGCCAGCAGCTCGGTGAAGCGGCCGCCGAGCGAGGCGGTGAAGCCCTCGGGGTCGCGGGCGGCCAGCGCCGTCCAGTCGTCGGTCCAGGCGAGGTGGGCGATCTGGTGCGCGACCGTCCAGCCCTCGGCCGGGGTGGGCCCGGCCCAGCCCGCGTCCGGCAGCTCGGCCACCAGCGCGTCCAGGACGGCGCTCTCGGCCCGCAGGTCCGCCAGCAGGCCGTGCAGGACGTCGCCCGGAGTGGCCGGGGCGCTCGGGGCACCCGGGGCGTTCGGTTCGGTCATCGGCTCTTCCCTCCGGTCAGGGCAGTTGCTACTCGTCGGTAGCCCGCGGCCGCACCCTACGCCCCGACCGGCGCCGGCGCCCGCCACTCCGCGGAACACGCACGTCAGGACTCTCGCCTCCGGCCGCACCGCATGTGACAATTCCGCGATGACCACGGCCGCGGACCCCCTCACTGCCGTGCCGAACGGCGCCCCCGACAACTCCGACGACCCCGAACTCGCCGCCCGCGCCGCCGAGCTGGTGCGGCGCGCCGTGCTCGGCGACCTCGCCCGCCGGGTGGTGGCCGAGTGCGGCGCCGACGTCGGCCTGGTCGGCGTGCCCGAGCCGCTGCCCGGCAGCCGCCCCGGCACCGAGGGCATGGTGCTGCGCCACTGGGCGGGCACCCGGGCGGACCTGCTGCACGACGTGCCCGTCCCGGCCGGACTCGGCCTCGGCGGCCGGGCGCTCGCCGAGCGCGCGCCCACCTGGGTGCCCGACTACCGTGCGGCCACGACCATTTCGCACCAGTACGACGCG
Source organism: Kitasatospora sp. NPDC058162 (assembly GCF_042884005.1). NCBI lineage: Bacteria > Bacillati > Actinomycetota > Actinomycetes > Kitasatosporales > Streptomycetaceae > Kitasatospora > Kitasatospora sp. NPDC058162. The sequence continues at coordinate 132,274 of NZ_JBHVUS010000025.1, read as the reverse complement.
GCCGTGGCCGCCGACGACCTGTACGCGATGCTGACCGTCCCACTGCTGGACGGCGACACCGTGCACGGCGTGGTGTACGCCTCGCTGCGCACCGTCGTGCCGTTCGGGGACGTCCGGATCTCGGCCGTCGGCAAGCTGGCGGCGACGGCCACCCGGGCGCTGGCGGGAGCCGCCGCCTGGAGCCGCGAACAGCCGGACCGGCCGGACTGGCCAGACCGACCGGAGGGCCCGGAGAAGCCCCGACCGGTCACCCCGGCACGGCCGTTGACCCGGCGCGAGCACGAGGTGCTGCGCTGGGCGGCGACCGGCCGGACCAACCCGGAGATCGCCGCCCACCTGGGCCTGACCTGCAACACCGTGACCGGCTACCTCAAGTCCGCGATGCACAAGCTCGGTGTCCGCAACCGGACCGAACTCGCCCTCGCGGCCAGGGAGACCGGCCTCGTCAGTTGACCTGGCGCTCCCGCCCGCTCCAGTAGGGCTCGCGCAGCCGGAACTTCTGCAGCTTCCCGGTGGCCGTGCGCGGCAGCTCGGCCCGGAACTCCACCGAGGTGGGCGACTTGTAGCCGGCCAGCCGCTGCTTGCAGTGCGCGATCAACTCCGCCTCGGTGACGCCCGCCCGACCCTCCCGGAGCACCACCAGCGCCTTGACCGTCTCGCCCCACTTCTCGTGCGGCACCCCGATCACCGCGACCTCGGCGACCGCCGGGTGGCCGTACAGGCAGTCCTCCACCTCGATCGAGGAGACGTTCTCCCCGCCGCTGATGATGACGTCCTTCTTCCGGTCCGAGATGGTCAGTTGGCCGTCGGTGAGGACGCCGCCGTCGCCGGTGTGGAACCACTCGTCCCGCAGCGCCTCGGCGGTGGCCTCCGGCTGCTGCCAGTAGCCGTCCAGCACGGTGTTGGAGCGCACCAGCACCTCACCCTGGGCGTCGACCCGCAGCTGGGTGCCGAGCGCCGGGGCGCCGGCCTGCACCAGCTTCTCGGCGCGCTCGGCGGCCGGCAGGGCGTCCCACTCGGCGCGCGAGCGGTTGACGGTGACGATCGGCGCGGTCTCGGTCAGGCCGTAGAGCTGCATGAACTCCCAGCCCAGCTGCTCCTCGACCTGCTGCACCACCGAGGTCGGCGGCGGCGCGCCGGCCACGATCATCCGCACCTTGTCCCGGCCGGGCACCGGGCCGTCCCAGTCGGCGGCCGCGTCCAGCACCATCTGCACCACGGCGGGCGCGCCGGACAGGAAGGTCACCCCGTGGCGCTCGACCCGGCGCAGGATCTCGGCGCCGTCCACCTTGCGCAGCACGATGTGCCGGGCGCCGAGCCCGGTGAGCGAGAACGGCAGGCCCCAGCCGTTGGCGTGGAACATCGGCAGGGTGTGCAGGTACACGTCCCGGTCGTTCGCGCCGTAGTGCAGGCCCATCAGCGTCGCGTTCAGCCACACGTTGCGGTGGGTGAGCTGAACTCCCTTGGGGCGCGCGGTGGTTCCGCTGGTGTAGTTGATGGTCGCGGTGTCGTTCTCGGACACCGCGTACCGGCGGGGCGCGTGGTCGAAGTCGTACAGCAGGGCGTCGCTGTCCGCGCCGAGCACGAACTTGTGCTTGGCCACCACCCCGTGCAGGGCGTCGGCGAGTTCGGGGTCGACCAGCAGCACGGAGGCGCCGCTCTGCTCGACGATGTACGCGACCTCCTCGGCCCGCAGCCGGAAGTTCACCGGCACCAGCACCCGGCCGTACCCGCTCACCCCGAAGAAGGAGGTGAGCAGCCGGGCCGAGTTGTGCGAGACGATCGCGACCCGCTCGCCCGGCCCGACGCCGAGCCGGTCCAGCCCGGCGGCCTGGGCCCGGGCGAGTTCGGCGATCCGCCGGTAGCTCAGCTCGCCCCAGGATTCGGCCGGTTGCACCGGCTCGTCGACGATGCCGACCCGGTCGCCGTAGACCAGCTCGGCCCGGTCGAGGAAGTCCATCACGGAGAGTGGAATCTGCATGCGCCCACTGTCCTATCCCGCGCGCCCGCTGCACACCCCCGATCGGGGGTGTCACCCGTTCGAACGCGGCCGCCCGGCCGTCGTCCGCGGCTGCCGGGCCGTGGTCCGCAGCGGCTCGGCCGTGGTCCGCAGTGCCCCGGCGGTCGTCCGCAGCCGCTCGGCCGTCGTCAGCGCCGCGAGCAGCCGGTCCCGGGCCTCGGTCTGGGCGGTGATCCGGCGTTCCAGCGCCGCCAGCCGGTCCCGGACGATCCCCAGCACCTGCTCGGACGGCGGCCGGGACAGCACGTCCCCGTCCAGGCAGGTGAGCAGGGGCCGGAGGTCCTCCATGGTGAGCCCGGCGGCGACCAGGGCGCGGATGTTGCGGACCCGCGGGACCGCCGAATCCGGGTACTCCCGGTAGCCGTTGGCCGCCCGCTCGGAGTCGATCAGCCCGGCCTGTTCGTAGTGCCGCAGCGCCCGGGCCGTACTGCCCGTCCGCCGTGCCAGTTCCCCGATCCGCACCGCCGCCCCGCCCGTCCGTTCCTCAGGCCACCAACGCGCCCCCGTCCACGGACAAGACTACGCCGGTCACGAACGACGCCTGCGGCGAGGCGAGTTGGGTGATCGCCCAGGCCACCTCGGCGGGCCGGCCGATCCGGCGCAGCGGGGTGATCCCCAACTGCCACTCGCGGATCGCCGCCGACTGCTCGGGGCTGAAGCCGGAGTGCTCGCCGATCGGGGTGTCGATCGCCCCGGGTGCCACCGCGACCACCCGGATGCCGCGCGGGGCCAGCTCCACCGCCCAGCTGCGGGTGATCGTCTCCAGGGCCGCCTTGCCCGCCGCGTACACCGAGTTGTTCGGCCAGCCGCGCTGTCCGACGGCCGTGCTGACGTTGACCACCACGCCCCGGTGGGCGGCCAGGGCGGGCACCGCGGCCTGCCCGAGCAGCACCGGGGCGATCAGGTTGGTGGCCAGCAGCGTTTCGATGCCGGGCCGGTCGAAGTCGCCGAGGGCGTGCCCGCTCTGCACGATGCCGGCGTTGTTCACCAGGACGTCGAGCCGTCCGTACCGCTCCAGGGCCGTTCCGACGATCGTCTCCGGGGCGTCCGGTCCGGTGACGTCCGCGACCAGCGGCTCGATCAGCCCCGGGTGCGCGGCCGCCGTCTCCGCCAGCGGCCCGGGGCGCCGCCCGACCGCCACCACCCGGGCGCCCCCGGCCGCGAAGGCCCGCGCGGTCTCCCGCCCGATCCCCGTCCCGGCCCCGGTGACCACCACGACCCGACCCGCTCCCGCTGCTTCGTTCTCTTCGCTCATGGGAGAACCTTCCGACCCTGCCGCCAGCGTCAAGGTCAAGCCGCAACCGTCGAGCGGCGGCTGTTCGTCCGTCAGGAAGATCGCGACGAGATCGCACAGCGGTACCGAACCCAGGGGGAGAGCACCCATGAGCCACCATCGACCCGACCCGGCGCTGACCACCTCCCCGACGGCGGACGGCCTGCTGCTGCGCCCCTTCGAGGAGGCGGACGCACCGGCCCTGATCGAGGCCTACCGGGACGAGACGCTGCGCCGCCGCACCCGGAACGCGGTGCACGACGCCGAACAGGCCGCGCACTGGCTGGCCGTGCAGCACGAGGGCCGAGCGAACGGCACCCGGTACGCCTTCGCCGTCCTGGAGGCCGGCGGGCTGGTCGGCAACGTGGTGCTCAAGCGCGCTGCCCCGGGCGCGGACCGGGCCGAGGTCGGCTACTGGACGGTGGCCGCGGCGCGCGGCCGGGGCGTGGCGCCGCGCGCGGTGGAGGCGCTCACCCTCTGGGCCTTCGAGGCCCTCGCCGGGGACGGCCTGGCGCGGATCGACCTGCTGCACGAGGGGGACAACGATGCCTCCTGCCGGGTCGCGGAGAAGAGCGGCTACGCGTTCACGGAGATCCTCCCGGCCTTCCCGCCGTATCCGATGGACGGTCACCTGCACTCCCGGAAAAGGCTGGACACGTCCGATCGGCACAGGTCAGAGTAGGCGCATGGCTTCTCTGGTACGTCATGTGACGATCGACTGCGCGGACCCGTTCGGGCTCGCGGAATTCTGGGCGAAGGTGCTGGACGGCACCGTCTCCGAGGACGACAACCCGGGGGACCCGGAGGCGCTGGTGAAGACCGCCGGTGCCGATCTGCTCTTCATCCAGGTGCCCGAGGGCAAGACGGTGAAGAACCGGGTCCACCTGGACCTCCAGCCGCAGGACCGCAGCCGCGACGAGGAGGTCGAGCGCCTGCTCGCCCTGGGCGCCACGGTGGTGTCGGACCAGCGCCGCCCGGACGGCACCGGCTGGGTCACCATGGCCGATCCGGAGGGCAACGAGCTGTGCGTCGAGCGCAGCCAGGCCGAGCGCATCGCCACCGGCGCGTCCTGAGCCCGGTAGCCCGGTAGCCCGGCAGCCCGGCAGCCCGGCCACGCGGCCCGGCAGCCCCGCGGCACGGCCGCCCGCCCCAGTCCCCACGGACCTGGGCGGGCGGCCGTTCCCGCTTCCGTCCGATAATCGAACTGTCTGACGTCAACGAGGCCACCCCCTCCGAGCAACCAGGCAGGTACCCCATGGCCAGAATCGCCGTGATCGGCGCCAACGGCAGCATCGGCAGCGCCGTCGTCGCGGAGGCGGCGGCCCGCGGGCACGAGGTCACCGCGGTGGTCCGGGACCCGGACCGCTACCACGGCGCGGCCGCCACGGTGGAGCGCGGCGACGTGCTGGACCCGGCCGACGTGGCCCGGGTGGCGGCCGGCCGGGACGTCCTGGTGAGCGCGGTCGGCGGCGGCGACGGCCCGGGCCACCTGGCGCTGATCGAGCCCGCCGCCCGCTCGCTGGTCGAGGGCCTGCGGGCACTCGCCGACGCCGCGCCCCGGCTGGTCGCGGTCGGCGGCGCGGGTGGCCTGGAGACCGCGCCGGGCGTGCGGGTCTGGGACACCCCGGGCCTGCCGGAGGCGATCCTGCAGATCATGCACGCCCACGGCGAGGCGCTGGACTACTACCGGACCGTCTCCGACGTCCGGTGGACGGTGCTCAGCCCGGCCGCCGAGATCGGCCCGGGGGAGCGGACCGGCCGCTACCGGACGGGTCTGGAGCAACTGCTCACCGACGCCGGGGGGCGCAGCCGGATCTCGGTGCCGGACTACGCGGTCGCCCTGGTGGACGAGATCGAGCAGCCCGAGCACATCGGCGAGCGCTTCACCTGCTGCTCGCTGTAGCGCGCCGGGCCTGGTGCACTGCGCGCCGGGCTCACCCGTTCAGCCCAGTTGGATCGACCGCTTGGCCAGCCCCATCCAGAACCCGTCGATCACGCTGCGCTGGCTGCCGAGGTCGGCCTCACCGGCGCCCAGGGTCACGAACAGCGGGGCGAAGTGCTCGGTGCGCGGGTGGGCGAGCCGCCCGGCCGGGGCCTTGTGCTCGAAGTCGAGCAGCGCGTCCAGGTCGTGGGCGTCCAAGGCGCGCCGGCCCCAGTCGTCGAACTCGGCCATCACCGAGCTGATCCGGCCGTCGCTGCTGAGCGCCCGCAGGTTGTGGGTGAAGAAGCCGCTGCCGATGATCAGCACGCCCTCGTCGCGCAGCGGGGCGAGCCGGCGGCCGATCTCCAGCAGGCGCTGCGGGTCCAGCGTGGGCAGGGAGATCTGCAGCACCGGGACGTCGGCCTCCGGGAACATCTCCACCAGCGGCACGTACGCACCGTGGTCGAGCCCGCGGTCGGGGATGTCCTGGACGGGCGTGCCGGGGGCGCGCAGCAGCTTGCGCACGCGCTCGGCCAGCTCGGGCGCGCCGGGGGCGGCGTACCGGACGGTGTAGTAGTGCTCGGGGAAGCCCCAGAAGTCGTAGACCAGCGGGACGGTGGTGACGGCGCCGACGGCCAGCGGGGCCTCCTCCCAGTGGGCGGAGACCATCAGGACGGCCTTGGGCCGCGGCAGGTCGGCGGCCCAGGCGGCCAGCTGGCCCGGCCAGACCGGGTCGTCGGCGAGCGGCGGCGCGCCGTGCGACAGGTACAGGGCGGGCATGCGCTCGGGGGCCGCGGTGCTCATGACGTCCTCCTCAAGGGAACGAGGGTAGGTAGTTCAAATTTGAACCTCTACTTCGGGACGGTACACCTTCGTTCGAATTTGAACAACAGGAGTAGGCTTCGCACCATGTCCTCACTGAACGAACCCCGCTGGCTCGACCAGGACGAGATGGCCGCCTGGCGGGGCTTCGTCGTCGCGAGCAACCTGCTCAACCGGCGGCTGGAGCGCCAGCTCAAGGACGACTCCGGGCTCTCGCACCAGCAGTACGAGATCCTGGTGCACCTGTCCGCCGCCCCCGGCGACTCGCTGCGGATGACCGAACTCGCCGACAAGCTGGTCACCTCCAAGAGCGGCCTGACCTACCAGGTCACCCAACTGGAGCGGATGGGCCTGGTCGGCCGCCGCTCCTGCCCCAGCGACGTGCGCGGCGTCATCGCCGAACTCACCGACCAGGGGCGGGAGACGCTGCGCCAAGCCGCCCCCGGGCACGTCGCCCTGGTGCGCGAGCTGCTGATCGACGTGCTCACCCGCGAGCAGCTCGCCGTCCTCGCCGAGGGCCTCGGCGCGGTCAGCGCCCGCCTGCGCCAGGACGAGACCCCCTAGCCGTCGCTCTGGTCGCCCCCGAGTCCGGCCGCCCGCTCCCGCAGCAGCTCCCGCTCCCGCTCGTTGCGGGTCAGCCCCGCTGCCCGCTCGAACTCCGCCCGGGCCTCGGCCCTCCGCCCCAGCCGGGCCAGCAGATCGCCCCGCACGCTCGGCAGCAGGTGGTAGTCGCCCAGTGCCGGCTCGGCCACCAGCGCGTCCACCAACTCCAGTGCGGCGGCGGGCCCCTGGGCCATCGAGACGGCCACCGCCCGGTTCAGCGCCACCACCGGCGAGGGCGTCAGCACCAGCAGCCGCCCGTACAGCGCGGCGATCGTCGCCCAGTCGGTGTCCTCGTACCGCCGCGCCCCGGCGTGACAGGCGGCGATCGCGGCCTGCACCGAGTACGGCCCGCTGCCCGCCCGCTGGAACGCCTCGAAGCCGCGCCGGATCAGCAGCCCGTCCCAGCGCGCCCGGTTCTGCTCCGCCAGCAGCACCGGCCGCCCGTCCGGCCCGGTGCGCGCGGCCGTCCGGGAGGCCTGGAACTCCAGCAGCGCGGCCAGCCCGTGCGCCTCCGGCTCGCCGGGCACCAGTGCGGCCAGCACCCGGGCCAGCCGCAGGGCGTCCTCGCACAGCTGCGGGCGGAGCAGGTCGTCCCCGGCGGTGGCCGAGTAGCCCTCGTTGAAGATCAGGTAGACGACCTCCAGCACCGAGGACAGCCGCCGCGCCCGGTCCTCCCCGTACGGCACCTCGAACGGGACCCCGGCCTTGGCCAGCGTCCGCTTGGCCCGGACGATCCGCTGCGCCACCGTCGGCTCCGGCACCAGGAAGGCACGGGCGATCTCCGGGGTGGTCAGCCCGCCCAGCAGCCGCAGGGTGAGCGCGATCCGGGCCGGCGCCGACAGCACCGGGTGGCAGGCGGTGAAGATCAGCCGCAGCAGGTCGTCGTCGATGGACTCCGGGTCGGCCGGATCCACCGGCTCCGGCGCCGGCACGTCCTCCAACGACCGCCCCACCTCGGCGAGTTTGCGGGCGTAGACCTCCCGGCGGCGCACCAGGTCGATTGCCCGCCGCTTGGCGGTGGCCGTCAGCCAGGCGCCCGGGTTGTCCGGCACGCCGTCGCGCGGCCACTGCTCCAGCGCGGCCACCAGCGCGTCCTGCGCCAACTCCTCGGCCAGCCCCACGTCCCGGACGATCCGCGCGGCCGCGGCGATGATCCGCGCGGACTCGATCCGGAACACCGCCTCGACGACCGCGGTCGCCTCCCTCTCCGTCACGGCCACCCATCACAGCAGCCGCCGAAGCGGGAGGCAACCAACGCCACGGCTCCTACTGCCCCTACGGCTCCTACTGCGGGGGCTGCGGCATGTCCTCGATCTGCCGGACCTCCGCCTCGACCTGCCAGTGCGCCGGGTGGGTCCGCAGGAAGCGGCGGGTCCACTCCAGTGCCTCCGCCTTGTCCTTGCACTGCAGGATGGCGTAGCCGCCGACGACCTCCTTGGTCTCGGTGAACGGCCCGTCGGTGTAGCCGATCTTCCCGTCGGCCCAGCTCACCCGGGTGCCCTGGGCGGTCGGGGTCAGCCCGGCGGTCTCCAGCATCACCCCGGCCTTGGTGATCTCCTCGAACAGCGCCCCCATCCGCTGCTCGAACCCCGGGTCGGGCTCCCAGCCGTCCCGGGCGTTCTCGTCGATCCGGATCAGCGTCATGAAGCGCGGCATGGTGACTCCTCGGTCCTGCGGGCGGGGCCGTTCCCCGCCGCTCACCCCTGCGTCGATCGGGCCGACGCCGGATCGACACCCGCCGCGAAGAATTCCTCCGCCGGTTCCCGGGACGGGGTTCGCGGGGTGGGTCGTCCGTGATCGAATGATTCGAACGTGGAAGCGATGGAGGGGAGACGGAATGCTCGGGGACATTCTCGACGTGGTGGCGACGGCTCTGGAGCCGCTCTGGGGGACGGGGGCGGGGGCGCGGACGCCGACGCACGAACAGCTCTTCAAGGCGGGGCGGGTGCTGGTCTTCGAGGGCTGCGTCATCGGCCCCCGCCCGTACTGCCGCCCCGAACCGGCCTTCCTGCACCTCTCGCGCAGCGCGCTCGCGATCTCGCCGGTCCGGGAGGCCGACGTACGGGCCCGCTACCTGCCGGTCGGTGGCCTGGAGCTGGTCGAGGCGCGCAAGTGGCGCGAGGGCGACCCGGTGGCGATCGGGAAGCACTGGGACGTGCTGGAGTGCCGGGACGGCGAGGACACCGTCCTGATCGGCTTCGAGCTGTTCTACACGGCCTACGTCCGCCAGGCGCTTCAGCTCGACGACAAGGCCTGACCCGCCGCCCCCGCCCCCGCGCCAGCCCCTGCCGCCCCAGCCCCCGCCACCCCGGCCCCCGGCGCGCACAGCAGCGCCGCCCGCAGATCGGTCCGGTCCCGGAGCCGGGCCAGGTTGCGGCCGGTCAGCTCCTCGATCCGTCGCACCCGGTAGTGGACGGTGTTGACGTGGACGTGCAGCTGCTCCGCCGTCCGCGCCCAGGAGCCGTCGTGTTCCAGGAACACCGCCAGGGTGCCGAGCAGCGAGACGCCGTTCTCGGCGTCGTGGGCGGCCAGCGGGGCCAGCAGCCGGGCGTGGAAGGCGGCCGTCACCTCGGGTGGGATGCCGCGCAACAGCCCGTCCAGCGAGTCCAGTTCGGCCGTGCTGCCGACCGGTCCGGTGGTGCCCGCCAGCACGTAGCGGGCCTGCACCAGGGCCGCCCGCAGGGCCTGGGGCGCGGGCGGGGCGGCCGGGCCGACGCCGATCCGCAGGGTGCGCCGGCCGGTCAGCCGGGCCTGGAGGGCGGGCCGGGCCCGGCGCAGCCGTTCGGCGACCCGCTCGGCGGGGGCGGCCACCAGCGCGGTGCCGAGCCCGGTGCGGTCGGTGCCCGCCGCGTACGGGGTGTCCAGCGGGTGCAGCGCCTCGGCCAGCGCATGCGCCGCCCAGTCGGCGGGCGGCTCGTCGCCGGCCCGGCCGGGTTCGATCCGCGCGGTGACCGTCACCAGCGGGCCGGCCTCGGTGAGTCCGCAGGCGGCGAGCGGCTCGGCCAGTCCGGCGTCGTCGGCCAGTGCGTCCAGCAGTCGCCCGGCGGCCCGCCGTCGGGCGCCCGCCGCGGCCCGGGCGCGGGCGGCGAGCGGGGCGAGCAGGTCGGCCAGGCCCTGCAGCGCCGGTTCCACGGCGGGGGTGTGCGGGTGGGCCCGCAGCCGCCAGCCGTCGAACGGGGAGCCGTCCTGCGGGCCGACGGGCAGCCCGGGCCCGCCGCCCGCGGGGGTCGACGTGGCCGGTGCCGGGCCGGCCACGGGGCGGCCGCCGGCGGTGCCGATCGAGCAGTCGGGCAGCCCGAGCCGGCCGACCGCGTGGGCCAGCACCTCGCCGGGCGGGGCCTCGGTGCGGACCAGGTCGAGCAGTTCGCTCCGGACGGTCTCCGGGATCGCCGCGGTGTCCTGCGCCCCGGCCCGCAGGTCGCCCCAGAGCCGTAGGTAGACCCGGTCGGTGACGGCCCGGAAGCTCACCCCGGCGGGCACCGCGAGCAGCGGGATGCCGTGGGTGCGGCAGGCTTCGGCCAGGCCGTCCGGGATGCTGCCGTGGGTGCCCTCGCCGGCCAGCAGCGCGGCCACGCCCGCGCTGCGCAGCGCGGTGGCGAAGCGCAGCGCGCCGGAGGCGTCGGCGGGCTGCCACCAGACCAGGCCGGTGAGCACGAGTTCGCCGGGCTGGAGGTAGCGGGCCGGGTCCTGGAGGTCGGTGGAGCTGACGCCGGTGACCGGTCGGTCGAGGAGGTCGGGGGTGCCCCAGGCCAGCCGGATGGACAGGTCGTCGAGGTGCAGCAGGTCGCCGACGATCATCTTTCGCTCGCTCTCGCCCGGGTGTCGCTTTGGTGCGCCACGCCGCTTCCTCTCGCAGATGAGAGGCTTGTCGGCGCATGGGCATCGTAAATGCCAGTGGAACGACCGTGAATCTTCTTGTCGGATCATCCAGTGACCGGCCCTGCCACTGGTGCCCGGAACCAGTGGTCCGCCCGATTGCCGGGTTGCTTGAATCGGTGTGCGGGGCGCGCCGGGCCTTCTCCTCCGGAGCACTCCGCAGCCGACCTCGCAGCTGCGAGCTGAAACACCGCCCAGTCATCGCAGCTGCCGCTGAATGCTGGCATTCAGTCCCGCAGCTGCGAATGTCGGAGCTCCCCCTCGGGTAGTCCTCCTCCCGGGCCGCAGTGGCGCGGCCCGGGAGGAAGGAGCGCCATGACCCCGGCGAGACCCGGCGTGACCCCGACGCGACCCACCGTCCGGCTGCACGGCCACCTCGACGAGCCGGCCGAGCTGACCGTCGACCAGCTGCGCACCCTCCCCGCGCACCGGGTCGAGGTCAGCTTCGACTGCCTGGCCGAGGGCGAGCAGCGCCACGGCTACGAGGGCCCGGCCCTGCTGGACGTGCTGCTCGCCGCCCGGCCCCGGATCGACTTCTCCGGCCGCAAGCAGCGACTGCGCTTCCTGCTGAACGTGGTCGGCGCGGACGGCCACCGGGCGGTGGTCTCCTGGGCCGAGATCGACCCGGACTTCGGCGGCCGCCGCATCCTGCTCGCCACCAGCATGGACGGCGCCCCGCTGGACGCGGACGGCCCCCAGCTGGTCGTCCCGGACGACCACTGCGGCGCCCGCTACGTCAGTGCCGTGACCGCCGTCTGGCTGGGCCCGCTCGGCGACCAGGCCCAGCTGGCCGCGAGCTGACCGCCCCCCCGCGAGCTACCCGCCCCCACCCGCTACCTGCCCAGGCCCGTTACCCGCCCAGGCCCGCCTTCGGCCGCAGCTCCGGCGGCAGCGGCTGCGCCCCGGAGAGGTGGACGGCGGTGCCGCGGGCCTGTTCGAAGGCCGCCACCGGGTCGTCCCCGTCGGTCCACGGGCGGCAGCCGCAGTACGGTCCGATCGCCCGGAACTGCTCCAGGGCGAGGTCGTGCAGTCCGGCCCGGGAGGTGTACGCGGCGAGCAGGTGCCGCAGCTCGGTCAGCTGCCGGTGGTCCGGGCGGACCAGGGCCAGCGAGGCGGCCACCTGCCGCAGCCGGCGCTGGGTGTCATCGCTGGTCAGGGTGCCGAGCCTGTCGCGCAGCTGGAGCTCGTACAGCGCGTGCAGGTAGAGGCCGCCCAGCGGGCTGCCGGCCGGGGCCGCGTCCAGGGCCCGTTCGGCGAAGGCCAGCATCTTGCGGTCCGAGCCGAACCACTTGGCACACCAGTACTGCAGGCCCTGGAGGTGGCCCGCGTAGTGGAACGGCGCCCGCTGGACGAGCCCGCTCCACAGCTCCTCGAACTGCGCGGGCTGGTACTGGGCGCCACGCGCGGCGGTGACCATGACCACCCAGGGCGCCGGGTTCGCCGGGTCGAGCAGCGAGGCCCGCTTCGCCGCCTCGATCGCGGCCGGCAGCATCGCCCGGAAGGCGTTCATGGACTCCTCGGGCACCTCGTGGGCGTAGCCGCTGCCGCGGATCTCCCAGGCGGCGTGCACCATCCGGCTGGCCTCCAGGGTGGCGGCGTCGCAGTTGTCGGGGTCGGCCGCGCGCCAGGCCTTGAGCCAGGCGCCGTCCTCGCCCGCGATCGCGTCCAGCAGGTCCAGCCGGGTCCAGCGTTCGTCCCAGTCCTGTCCGGCGGCGGCCACGTACTCGGCCGCGTGCCGCCAGTTGCCGGCCCAGGCCGCGTCGGCGACGGCCTGCGACTCCTTGCGCCGGTGCGGGGCGGGCGGCGGGCCCGCCCGTTCGGGGTCGAGCCGGTCGCGCGGGACGAGTCCGTAGGCCGCGGCGTCGAAGTCGGTCCGGGCCCAGGCGGTGGCCCGGGTGGCCTTGGCCTTCCGGGCCTTGGCCGCGGCGGCGGAGATCGCGAGCGCCAGCACGATGATGATCAGATGTGTCACGGCGGAGCATCATCCCTGGTCGCGCGGGGTGCGGGCAACGCCGCCCCGGGCGGTCGGGCACGGCGGGCGGTCGCACCGGCAAAACCGCTGGCCAGAGGCGGCGTTCCGTGCCAACATGCCCCATATGGGGACGATTCTGCACGGCACCCTGGTCACCCTCCGCCCGGCCACCGCCGACGACATCCCGGCGCTGGTGGCGATCCGCAGCACGCCCGAGGTGTTCGCCCGCTGGCGGGGCGGTGACGACCTGGTCGACGAGGTCGCGCGGGATTTGGAGGCGCCCGAGACCGAGACCTTCGCGATCGACGTGGGCGGCCGGGTGGTCGGCGCCGTGCAGTGGTACGCCGAGAACGACGACGAGTACCGGCACGCCGGGATGGACATCTTCCTGGATCCCTCGGTGCACGGCCTGGGCCTGGGCACCGACGCCGTGCGCACCATGGCCCGGCACCTGGTGCACGACCACCACTACCACCGGCTGGTGATCGACCCGGCCGCCGACAACCTGGCCGCGATCCGCTGCTACACCAAGGTCGGCTTCCGCCCGGTCGGCACCATGCGCCAGTACGAGCGCGGCTCGGACGGCACCTGGCACGACAATCTGCTGATGGATCTGCTCGCGGACGAACTGTCGGACGGCTGACGGCCGTTCACCGGCCCCTCGGTGCCGGGTGTCAGGGTGTACAGACATCTTGTCAGTCAACCGTCCTGACCTGTACAGACATCTCACCGCCACGGGAGCGATCGGAACTGATCGCCTGGCGTTCTTCCCGACGTACCGAGCAGTAGCTAGCGTTCCCCCGCCAATCACCGGCGGCCGGTCACCCCCGGTCCGTCCGGAACCCCACCGGTTGACGGATCCCCAGGAGAACGCCCATGCTCTCGCGCCGCACGGCCACCGCCCTCACCTCGGCGGCCGCCGCCGCACTGCTGCTCGGCGGCACCGCCCCGAGCGCCTCCGCCACCACCACCGCGGCGAGCCCCACCTCGCTGTCCTTCTTCGCGTTCAACGTCGACCTCGGCACCGCGATCGTCGACAGCACCCAGAACGAGCAGGCCGCCCGCCGCACCCCGGTGATCGAGCAGATCGTCCGGCAGCACAACGCCGACGTGGTCGTCCTGGACGAGCAGTTCAACAACAGCTCGACCGCCGACATCAACGCCAAGCTCGCCGACCTCTACCCGTACCGCACCCCGGTGGTCGGCGGGACCTGCTCCGGCGGCGGCTGGACGGGCGTCAGCGGCAACTGCTCCAACTCGTGGTTCGTCATCAACGGCGGCACGATGATCCTCTCCAAGTACCCGATCACCGCCCAGTACGCCCACGTGTTCAGCAACTCCACCTACGGCACCTGGGACTACCACGCCAACAAGGGCGCGGCGCTGGTGCAGGTGAACAAGAACGGCACCACCGCCTGGGTGGTCGGCACCCACCTCCAGGCCGACGAGGCCGACACCTCCACCGACACCACCCAGTCCACCCGGCTCGGCCAGCTCGCCGAGATCCGCGCCTGGGTCGACGGCATCGTCGGCAGCGGTGCGCCGGTGCTGATCGGCGGCGACCTCAACGTCGAGTACTTCCACGGCCAGGCCCGCGGCGACTACGCCAACGCCCAGAACGCGGTCAACGGTGTTCTCGGGACCCCGGCCACCGACCCGAGCCAGGCCCGCACCACCATGGACTGCCCGGTCTCCGCCTGGTGCCAGTACATGGCGGGCGTGGAGACCTTCCCGACCGACTACCGGGACGACCTGGACTACATCGGCTACCTCAACGCCCCGGGCCGCCCGGTGCCGACCTCGATGTCCAATGTGAAGATCGACTTCGACCCGCAGGCCGGCTGGGCCCCCGGGCAGTCGGACACCAACGCGCCCAGCGACCACTACCCGGTCGAGGCCACCTTCCAGCTCAACTGAGCTGCCGTTCAGAGCTGTTGCGCCGGGGTGCCGGCCGGGCAGCCGCAGGAGCGCCGCACCACCAGCCGGGCCGGGAAGGTCCGGGCACCGGCGGCGCGGCGCTCCGCCCCGCCGAGCACCAGGTCCACCGCGGCCCGCGCCATCTCGTCCTGCGCGGTGGTGACGGTGGTCAGCGCCGGCCCGGCGATCACCGCCTCGGCGATGTCGTCGAAACCGGCCACCGCGAGGTCCTCCGGCACCCGGATGCCCAGGTCGTCGGCGGCCCGCAGCAGACCGATCGCCTGGTCGTCCGTCGCGCAGAACACGGCGGACGGCCGGTCGGGCCGGCTCAGCAGGGTGAGCGCCTCGGCGTGCGCCCGGACCCGGTCGAAGGGCGCCGGGGTGAGCCGCCCGTCGGTGGACAGCCCGGCGTCCGCCAGTGCCTCGGCCCAGCCGGCCGTCCGTCCGGTGACCGGGTCGAGCGGGCTGAGCGCCAGGGTGCCGCCGAAGCAGTGCACCTCGGCGTGGCCATGGTCGAGCAGGTGACGGACCACCTCGCGGGCACCGCCCTCGTCGTCCGCCACCACGGCCACGCCGTCGGCGCTCTCCGTGCGGTGGTGCAGCAGCACGACCGGGGTGCCGTCGGCCGAGTCGAAGCCGCTCAGCCCGGGGGCGGCCGGGTCCTGGGTGACCAGGATCAGCCCGTCCACCTGCATCCCGAGGAAGGCCCGGATGTAGTGCGCCTCGCGTTCGTCGGCGTAGTCGGAGTTGCCGATCAGCAGCAGCCGGCCGTGTTCGGTGGCGGCCTGCTCCACGGCGTGGGCGAGCCCGGCGAAGAAGGGCTGGCGGGCGTCCGGCACGACCATCCCGAGCAGGTCGGTCCGCCGCCGGGCCATCGCCTGGGCGACCCGGTTGGGCCGGTAGCCGAGCTCCTCCACCGCCGCGAGCACCCGGGCCCGGGTGGCCGGTGCCACCGGCCTCGGCCCGTCGTTGATCACATAACTCACGACCGCTGTGGACGTCCCCGCCACCCGCGCCACATCGTCCCGTGTCACCCTCGCCATGGGGAATGAGCCTACACAGCACCTCCGACCAGCGTGTTTCCCGCGATCGGGGGAGGCTCCGACCGGCCCGCCCCGGTTGCGGAGCAGGTGGTACCGTGCCGACGCTGGCGGGACGGGCGGCAGCGGGTGCCGCCGCCGCCGACCGTGGGAGCAGGTCGATGAGCACGCCGCCGCACCGCAGGACCGTCCGGCCCCTGCGCCCGACCACCCGGCCCAAGGTCCGCATCCACGCCCGGGTGCGCGCCGCGAGCGCCACCAGACCGAAGGTCCGGCCCTGGCGGGCGTACGCCGTGCTGGTGACGATCGTGCTGTTCGTGGCCGCCGGGCTGGTGCTCTACTCCGACGAGCGCTCCACCCGCGGCCGGGCCCAGGAGGTGGGCGTCGACCACCCGGCGGACTTCCTGGAGGTCGACGTGGTGCTCCAGCGGGTCGACGCGGCCGCCCAGACGGTCGCCGCCAAGATCCTGGTCGTGCCGCACGGCGCCCTGGGGACGTCCGGCATCCAGCAGATCCCGGCGCAGGACGTGGCGCTGGAGACCACCTCGCTGGAGCAGACCGTGCTCAAGTACCCGGCCGGCCAGCCGATCCCCTCCAGCCCGGTGTCGTTCAGCCTGCTGGAGGGGCGGGTCACCGACTACCCCTTCGACGGCTACCGCGCGCAGGTCGGCTTCCGGGCCACCGTCGGGGGGCGGCCGGTCCCGGTGACGATCGGGATCCAGGAGGCCGACCCGTTCTTCGCCTTCACCCAGGGGGAGCGGGAGACCGACGGCCTCGGCATCGCCGTCACCGAGCAGATCAGCCGCTCGCGCAGCACCTACATCCTGGCCTGGTTCATGATGGCGGCGATGTGGGCGCTGGCCCTGTCCGTCCTGGTGGCGGCCTGGCTGATCGTCCGGCAGCGGCGCGGGATCGTCTGGCCGGCCCTGAGCTGGATGGCGGCCACCCTGTTCGCCCTGGTCGGCATGCGCAACGCCGCGCCCGGCAGCCCGCCGATCGGCTCGCTGCTGGACTACGCGGCGTTCTTCTGGGCGGAACTGCTGGTCGCGGTGGGCCTGACCATGGTCGTGGTGCGCGGCGCCCGGATCGAGGGCGCCCACCGGCCCACGGCTTAGGGCGGCTCCCCGGGCGCGGGTCAGTACACGTAGTCCGCGCAGACGTCCGCGGCGAGCCGCAGGGCGTGCTCCGCGCGCGGACCGCGCAGTGCCAGCAGGGTCTGGGCGAGCGCGTCCACCGCGGCCAGGTGGGCCAGCCGGCTGGCCGTGGTCTCCAGACCGAAGACCAGGTCCTGCCCGCCCGCCCCTGAGCCGTGCGCGGAGGACCCGGAGCCTAGGCGGCGTCCGGCACGATCACGGTCAGCGAGGTCTCCAGCAGTTCGAAGCCCAGGGCCTCGTAGACCCGGCGGGCCGGGTTGCCCTCGGAGACCACCAGGTGTACGTCGGCGAGCCCGCGTCCGGCGGCGTCCGCGACCGCCCGGCGCAGCAGGTCGGCGCCGAGGCCGCGGTAGCCGCGCCGTGGGTGGCGGAACACCTCGGCGACCCAGGGCAGGCCGTCGCGGTCGGTCAGCACGGCGGCGCCGACCACCTGGTCCTCGGCGTCCACGGCGAGCAGGCTGGACGGCAGCACCGGGCCGATGGCCTCCCCGGCCAGCAGCGGGCCGATCCGCTCGGCGAGGGCCCGGGTGTCGTCTCCGCGGAAGTGGTCCACGTGCGTCGGGTCGAAGGCGGCCCGCCAGGACTCCAGCATCGCCTCGGGCGAGCGGTCGCAGGGCACCGCCCGCAGCCCCTCGCGCAGCGGCGCCCCGGCCCAGTCGGCGGGCGGGGGATCGGCGCGCAGGTCCCGCCGGAAGGTGTGGGCGTGGCGCAGGACCGTCGCGCCCCCGTCCAGCAGCCGCTGCCCGAGCTCCGGGCTGCCGGAGACCACCCAGCCGGGCAGTTCGGCGCGGATGTACGCGGCGGCGTCCGCCGAGTCGTCCAGCACCTCCAGCAGATCGGCCCAGGGGCGCCCCTCCCGCTCGCCCGGCTGGTACCGCAGCACCGGTGTGCCGGCGCCGTCGTGCCTGATCACCCAGTCCGTTTCGGGCATGGCCCACCCCACTTCGCGAGATCGTTCGTCGGCGGCCCATGCTCACCAGAACCCGGAACCCGGCGCAACGGGTTTTCCACCAGCGGCCCTTGAGGCGGCGGACGGCCCCTCAGCCCACCGCGGCGCTCAGCCCACCGCTCCTCAGCCGACTACGGCCGCCCGGACGCAGAGCACGTCCGGCAGGTGGGAGACCAGCAGCGACCAGCTCTCGCCCTCGTCGCGGCTGCCGTACACGTCGCCGGTCCGGTTGCCGAAGTAGATCCCGGCCGGGTCGGCGTCGTCGGTGCGCAGGGCGTCGCGCAGCACGATGCCGTAGTGGTCCTCGCCGGGCAGCCCGGCGGCCAGTTGCTGCCAGCTGGTGCCGCCGTCGGTGGTGCGGAAGACCCGGCAGCGGCGGCCGGGCGGGATCCGGTCGTCCGAGCCGCCGAGCGGGAACAGGTAGGCGGTGTCGCCCCGGCGCGGGTGGGCGGCGACGGCGAAGCCGAACTCGGCGGGCAGGCCGTCCGCGATGGAGCGCCAGCTCTCGCCCCAGTCGTCGCTGCGGTAGACCCCGCCGTGGTTCTGCAGGTAGAGCCGGTCGGGGTGGACCGGGTCCGGGGCGATCTTGTGCACGCACTGGCCGAACTCGGGGTATTGGCGCTCCTCGGGGAAGAACTCGGCGCGCAGGCCGGTGTTGGCGGGCGCCCAGGTGTCGCCGCCGTCCTTGCTGCGGTAGACGCCGCCGCTGGAGACGGCGACCAGCAGCCGCTGCGGGTCGCGCGGGTCGGTGAGGACGGTGTGCAGGCCCTGGCCGCCGTAGCCGGCGCCCCACTCGGAGCGCTGGGGGTGGTTCCAGAGCGGTTCGACCAGGGCGAAGCTCTCGCCGCCGTCGGTGGAGCGGAACAGCGCGGCGGGTTCGGTGCCCGCGTAGACCACCCCGGGGGCCTCCGGCCCGGCGGGCTGGAGCTGCCAGACCCGGGTGAGCGAGGCGCCGGTGGACTCGGGGAAGCGGATCGCCGGTCGGGCCGGCTCGTTCCAGGTGGCGCCGAGGTCGTCGGAGCGCCACACCGAGGGGCCCCAGTGGCTGCTGTCGGCGCCGACCAGCAGTCTGGTGCGGCCGCCGCGGCGGTCGATCGAGACGGAGTAGATCGCGTTCATCGGGAAGTGCGGCCCGCTGAACTCCCAGTCCAGCCGGTCGCGGCTGCGGCCGAGAAAGAGGCCCTTCTCGGTTCCGACGGCCAACAGCACCTCGGTCATGCCTCACACCACCTGATCACGGACTCGGCCCCCCGGGACGGCCCCCGGGGCGCGGCGGAGGCGCCCCTCCGCCCAGTGTCCCGCCGTCCACCGGTGGTCACATCTCGCCGCGCCGAGCCCGGCCGAGCGGCCGGACTCACCCCCCCCCGGAGGGCCGGGCTCACCCCCGGCAGCCCTCCAGCAGCCGCAGCCACACCTCGCTGATCGTCGGGTAGGCGGGGACGGCGTGCCAGAGCCGGTCGATCGGTACCTCGCCGACCACCGCGACGGTCGCCGAGTGCAGCAGTTCGGCGACGGCCGGGCCGACCAGGCAGGCGCCGATGATCACCTCCCGGTCCAGGTCGTAGACCACCCGGGCGCGGCCGCGGTAGCCGTCGGCGTAGAGCGAGGCCCCGGCGACGTTGCCGATCTCGTGGTCGACGGCCTTGACCCGCAGCCCGAGCCGTTCGGCCTCGGCCAGCGGCAGTCCGACGGCCGCGACCTCGGGCTGGGTGAACACCACCTGCGGCGCTCCGGCGAGGTCGGCGGACGCGGAGTGCGCGCCCCAGCGCGAGGTGTCCAGCGCGCGCCCCTGGGCGCGGGCGGCGATCACCGCGCCGGTGATCCGGGCCTGGTACTTGCCCTGGTGGGTGAGCAGCGCCCGGTGGTTGACGTCCCCGGCGGCGTACAGCCACTCGCCGTCCACGCCCAGCACCGTGCAGCTGTCGTCCACGTCCAGCCAGCCGCCCGGCCGCAGCCCGACCTGCTCCAGCCCGATGTCGGCGGTGCGCGGGGCCCGGCCGGTGGCGTAGAGCACCTCGTCGGCGGTCAGCCGCTCGTCGCCGGAGAGCGTCAGTACCACCGGTCCGGCGGCCCCGGCCCGCTCCAGCGCCGTCACCTCGGTGCCGAAGCGGAGGTCGACGCCGGCCTCCCGCAGCCCCTCCGCGACCAGCTCACCGGCGAAGGGCTCCATCCGCGGCAGCAGCACGTCGCCGCGCACCAGCAGCACCACCTCGGAGCCGAGCGCCCGCCAGGCGGTGGCCATCTCCACGCCGACCACCCCGCCGCCGACCACCGCCAGCCGCCCGGGGACGGTCGGCGAGCCGGTCGCCTCCCGGTTGGTCCACGGGTGCGCCTCGGCCAGCCCGGGCACGGTGGCCGGCAGCACCGGGCGGCTGCCGGTGCACACGACGACGGCGTGCCGGGCGGTGAGCACCCGCTCGGTGCCGTCCTCCGCCTCCACCGTGACCGCCCGCACGCCCGCCAGCCGGCCGTGGCCGCGGACCAGCTCGATGCCGGTGTCCCGCAGCCACTGCACCTGGCCGTCGTCCTTCCAGTGCGAGGTGAAGGAGTCCCGGCGGGCCAGTACCGCCGCCGCGTCCAGCCGTCCGCCGCCCACCGCCTCCCGGGCGCCGCCGACCCCGCGGGCGTCGGCCAGCGCGGCGGCCGGGCGCAGCAGCGCCTTGCTCGGCATGCAGGCCCAGTACGAGCACTCGCCGCCGACCAGTTCGGCCTCCACGATCACCGTGCGCAGGCCCGCGGCGACGGTCCGGTCGGCCACGTTCTCGCCGGTCGGTCCGGCGCCCAGGACGATGACGTCGTACTCCTCGGCGGTGCTGCTGGTCATGTCCGTCCTCCGTGGTCTCGCGGGCCTCGCGCGGTACCGCCCGGGTTGGCCGCTCCGGGCGGCGCCGCAGGCGTGGGCCCATCCTGCGACGCGGACGGGCCCGCGCGCGGGCGAACACGCCAACCGTGATCAGATTGCCGCGAGTTCCGCGAGCAGAGCGGCCGTGTCGGCCGGGCGGGAGAACATCGGCCAGTGCCCGGTGGGCAGTTCGCGCAGCTCCCAGTTCGGCCCGTCCATCCCGACGAACCACGGGTGGCCGGCCGCGATCATCTCCCGCACCCGGTCGAGCGGGAAGGAACAGGAGACCAGGGTCTGCGGCAGGGCGGCCCCGGCGCCGGTCAGCCGGAGCCGGTCCCGGTAGGCCCCGGCCGGGTGCGGGGTGACCCGCGCGCCGACCCGGGCCAGGGTGGCCTCGTCCAGGCCCTCGATGCTGGCGCCGTCGGCGGCGATCACGTCCCAGGGCGGCATCGGCAGGCGGCCGTCGACCACCGAGGCGTCGGCGGCCTCGCGGTAGTCGGGCTGCCAGAGGTCGTACAGCGAACCGCCGTCCACCACCGGACCGCTGTCCAGGTAGACCACCCGCCGGATCCGCTCCGGCATCCGGTCCGCGACCCCGCCGACCGGGGCGCTGGCGCCGCTGTGCGCGACCAGCACCACGTCCCACAGGTCCTCGCGCACAAGCAGGCCGGCCAGGTCCGCGATGTGCTCCTCCAGCCCGAAGTCGCCCTTCTCGCCCGCCCGTTCGGCGAGCCCGGGCAGGCTCACCGGGTGGACCTCGTGCCCGGCCGCGCGCAGCGGCGCGGCCACCTCGTCCCAGGCCCAGGCGCCGAGCCAGAATCCGGGAACCAGTACGAACGTGCTCATGGTGGACCGTCCTTTCACGATGGGGACCCGTCACCGGCGACTCTAGGATCGAATCCGGGCGGAACCCGCCCGGATTCGCCGACCCGGAAGGAGCATCCCCGTGGAACACCCGGTCAGCCGCGTGCTCGCCCTGCTGGAGCTGCTCCAGGACCGCCCCGGCCTCACCGGCGCCGAACTCGCCGCCCGACTGGATGTGGACGAGCGCACCATCCGCCGCTACACCGCCCGCCTCGCCGAACTCGGCATCCCGGTGAGCGCCGAGCGCGGCCGCTACGGTGGCTACCGCCTGCTGCCCGGCTACCGGTTGCCGCCGCTGATGCTCAACCAGGACGAGGCCGCCTCGGTGGTGCTCGGCCTGCGGGCCGGGCGCAGTTCCGGCCTGTCGGTGGGGGAGCGGGCCGCCGAGACCGCGCTCGCCAAGATCCAGCGGGTGCTGCCCGCGCCGCTGCGGGAGCGGATCGCGGCCGTCGAGCAGACCCTCGGGCTGTCGGCCGCGCCCGCACCCGGCCCCGGTCCGGCCGCTGCCGCGCTGTTCGCCCTGGCCGAGGCGGCCCGCCGCCGTCGCCGGGTGCGGCTCGCCTACCGGGACCGCGAAGACCGGCCCAGCGAGCGGGAGTTCGACCCGTACGGCCTGGTCTTCCACTCCGGCCGCTGGTACACCACCGGGCTCGACCACCGTAGCGGCGAGCCGCGCACCTTCCGGCTGGACCGGATCGAGCGGGTGGTGCCCGGTGAGACCGGCTTCGAGCCGCCGGAGGACTTCGACCCGGTGCAGCGGGTGGTGGAGTCGCTGGCGGGGGCGCCCTGGCGGCACCGGGTGGAGGTGGAGCTGGGGATGACCCTGGCCGAGGCCCGTCGCCGGCTGCCGCCCGCCGTCGGTACGCTCACCGAGCTCGCCGCGGACCGGGTGCTGCTGCGGGCCCGGGCACAGAACCTGGACGGCGTCGCGGTAATGCTGGCCGGTCTGGGCCGGCCCTTCACCGTCCGGGAGCCCGCCGAGCTGCGGGCGGAGGTCCGGGCGCTCGCGGCCCGGCTCGCCGTCTGGGGCGAGGAGCCGCCGGAGCCGTCGGAGCCACCGAAGCCACCGGTGCCACCGGCATGACGGGGCCCGGGGAGCCGCAGCTCCCCGGGCCCCGCACTCGTCCGCGTCCGCTCGCCGCGGGGTCGGACGGCTCAGGCCTGGCCCTCGGCCGCCTGCTCCTCCGCCACCTTGCGCTTGACCTCGGTCATGTCCAGCTTGCGGGCCTGGCCGATCAAGTCCTCGAACACCGCCTCCGGCAGCGCGCCGGCCTGGGAGAAGACGAGCACGCCCTCGCGGATGATGGCCAGCGTCGGGATCGACTGGATGCCGAACGCGGCGGCCAGCTCCTGCTGGGCCTCGGTGTCGACCTTGGCGAAGACCAGGTCCGGGTGGCGCTCCGCGGCCTTCTCGTACACCGGGGCGAACTGGCGGCACGGCCCGCACCACCCGGCCCAGAAGTCGATGAAGACGAAGTCCTTGCCCTCCGGGCCAGGGACGATGTCGTCGAAGTTCTCCTTGGTCAGCTCGACCATGTTGCTCATCTCGCGGATCCTTCCCTTCCGAAGGTGCCGGTGCGGATCATGCGCCCGCGACAACGGTGATGCCCGCCGGGGTATTCCGGACCGGCCCGGATTGAGCACACGGCGGCCACCGTCCGTACAGAGGAGTGTCCAGTCCGTCCACCGACGCGGGAGGCACCCCATGCGCAGCACCACACCCCGCACCCGCCGGGCCGCTGTGCTCGCCGCCTCCGGCCTCGCCGCGGCGGCCCTGATCGCCGGCTGCGGGTCGTCCGGATCGAGCAAGTCGAGCCCGCCGAGCCCGCCCAGCACGTCGAGCAGCCCCGCCGCCCCGGCCGCTGCCACCCTGCAGACCGCCAACGACCCCAAGCTCGGCACGATCGTCACCGACAGCGCGGGCTTCACGCTCTACCGCTTCGACCAGGACAAGAACAACCCCTCTGACTCCTACTGCAACGGTAGCTGCGCGAGCCTCTGGCCGCCCGAGCACCCCGACGGCAACGTGACCGTCAAGGGCATCGACAGCAAGCTGGTCGGGACCTTCACCCGGGACGACGGCACCAAGCAGGTCACCGTCAACGGCTGGCCGGTCTACCGCTACTCGCCGGACGCCAAGCCCGGTGACACCAAGGGCGAGGGCCTGTTCGGCCAGTGGTTCGCGGTGACCCCGACCGGCGGTAAGGCGATGCCGAGCACCACCCCGGCGCCCAGCACCCCCGCACCCGCCAACCCCACTCCGGCACCCAGCACGCCGGCACCTGCCAAGCCCACCCCGGCGCCCAGCACGCCGGGCTACTGACCGAGGTCGCTGGCCTCTGCCGATCACCTGCCCACGGCCGATCACTCGACCACCGCCGATCACCGCCCTCGACCGGGAGGCCCGGGTGCGCAACGATGAAATGGTGACCGAGCACCCCGTCGGCGGCGAGTCCCCGCACGGCACGGGGGCCGCGGACGAGGAGCTGATGCGGGCCCTGTACCACGAGCACGCCGGCCCGCTGTTCGGCTTCGTGCTCCACCTGGTCGCCGGGGACCGGCAGCGCGCCGAGGACGTCGTCCAGGAGACGCTGGTCCGAGCCTGGCGCAACATCCACCGGCTCGACCCGCGGGCCGGCTCGCTGCGGCCCTGGCTGGTCACCGTCGCCCGCCGGATCGTCATCGACGACCACCGCAGCGCCGGCGCCCGCCCGCGCGAGGTGGACGCGACGGCCCTGGAGCAGCTGCCCGCCGAGGACGAGATCGACCGGGCACTGCGGATGATGACCGTCGCGGACGCGCTCGCCGACCTCTCGCCCGCCCACCGGGAGATCATCGTCGAGACCTACCTCAAGGGCCGCACCGCCAAGGAGGCGGCCGCCGCCCTCGGCATCCCGGCCGGGACCGTCCGGTCGAGGGTGTTCTACGCACTGCGCTCGCTCAGGCTGGCGCTGGAGGAACGGGGAGTGACATCGTGACCGAGCGGCCCGATCGCGGCCCCGGCCCGTCCGGTGGCCCCGACCACCTGGACGTCGGAGCGTACGTCCTCGGCCTGCTGGAGCCCGCCGAGCGCGTCGCCTTCGAACGCCATCTGGCGGACTGCCCGCAGTGCGTCGGGCAGGTGGGGCAACTCGGCTTCGTCGAACCGCTGTTGGCCGACTACGTGAGCTCGGCACGGGCCGCCGGGCTGGACCCGGCCGAACCCGCGCCGGCCCCGGACGGGCGGCTCCTGGACCGGCTGGTCGCCGAGGTCACGGCCGGCCGGCGCCGCGGCCGGGTACGGCGGCTGGTGCTCGCCCTGGCCGCGACCGCGATGGTCGCGGCGGGCCCGGCCGTGACGGCAGCGGTGATCACCGCCGACACGACGCCCGCCGTGGTCGCCGTCGCCGAGCAGTTCAGCGCCACCGACCGGGCCACCGGCGCCAAGGCCACCGTCGGCGTCGACGGCAAGACGTGGGGCAGCCACATCAGCCTGCAACTCTCCGGCGTGCAGGGCCCGTTGACCTGCCGCCTGATCGCCGTCGCGCACAACGGCGAGCACCAGACGGTCACCACCTGGAGCGTCCCGTCGGACGGCTACGGCGAACCCGGCGCCCCGGGCGTGCTGCGCACCACCGGCGGCGCGGCCATGCAACCCGGCGACATCGACCATTTCGAGGTCCGGGTCCAGAACACCGACGCCCTGCTGGTCTCCGTCCCCACGCACCACGCCTGACGGACACCGCGCTCAGGGCGGCGGCAGGTGCAGCACCTCGTACGCGACCAGCCGCTCGACCCGGGCCGTGCCCAGGTCGGTGGGCCAGTGCGGATTGGGTTCGCCGCTGTTGGTCATGTGCGCCCGGCGCCAGATGCTCCCGGCGCCGGCCGGCAGGGTCGATTCGAAGGTGTGCTGCCGGTCGCACGGGCACGGCACCAGCACCCGGGAGCAGGAGCGGCACAGCTCGGCCCGGTCGTGGCCGGTCGACACCTCCACCGCCGGCCCCTCCTCCCCGCAGGCCGGGCAGCCCGGCAGCTCGGCGCCGTCCATCAGCGCGTTCTGCCGCCGGACGTAGTCGGGCAGGCTCAACTGCGGGTGCAGGAAGGGGTCGTGGCCCCCGCGACAGTAGGGCGAGCCCCGCCAGGACAGGTTCCACCACACCGGCGCCGCCGCCCTCGGGCTGGTCCGCTTCTCCACCTTGCGCTGCGCCGCGTACTCCTCCGCCCGGGCCAGCCACAGCGTCCGGGCCTCGTGCAGCTCCTCCACCGCCCGCCCCAGCGACTCCGGGTCGACCAGCAGCAGCCGGGGGATGCGGGCGCGGACGGTGAGGTGGTGGTAGGTGGCGTGGAAGCCGTACGGGGCGAACCGGGTGAGGCAGGTGCGCAGGGCGCGGTGGCGCCGGAACAGCGGGAGGTCGGCGTCGTGGACCAGGGCGCGGTGGGTCAGGAAGCTGGTCACGGCGAGGTCTCCAGGGTCAGTGCCCGGGCCAGCGCGGCGGTGACGGCGGCGGCGTGCCCCGGGAGTCGCCGTTCGGCCCAACCGCCCGCCAGCCGGACGAAGTCGCGCAGGTCCTGCTCGGCGGCGGCGAGCAGCCGGCGCAGTTCGTCCACCGACACCTCGATCACCGGGCTGTGCGCGACCTTGGTGTTCGCCGTCAACCGCACGGTGTCGCCGACGCGTTCGGCCGCGGCGTAGGGGTCGTGGCCGAACCAGCCCTCGCCGGTGCCGTCCGTCACCTCCAGCCAGTCGCGCCACTCCTCCAGGCCGTTGCAGCAGCCCGGTTCGAAGACGGCGCCGGTGGCGTCGTCCGTCACCCGGAAGCCGCCGGGGGCGACCAGGTACTCCCCGGTGAGCAGCCCGTACAGGAAGGCCTCGAGCGGGTCGGGCAGTTCGCCGTCCTCGGGGACGTCCCCGTTGGACCCGGCGATCCGCCACACCGCCGAGCCGACGTCCTGCGGTGCCATCCGGCCGTCCAGCACCAGGAATCCGTACGGATCGAAGGTGCCCGTCGGCCAGAGCGCGAAGTCCTCGTCGGGGGCGTCCATCTCCAGGGCGGGCTGCATCGATATCACCCGGCGATGATGCCGCAGGCCCGCGCCGCCCGACCAGCCGGTTTACGCCGCGTACGCCGCGTCCGCCGCGATCGACGCCAGCACCCGCCCGCAGCGCCGGGCGAAGGCGGCCTGGAGGAGCGGGAACAGCGGACCGGCCAGCCGGGCCCACCAGGCGACCGGCCGGGTGAACGCGGTGACGCCGAACCAGACCGTCCCGTCGGGCGCGAGCTCGACGAGGAAGGTCTCCTCGCCCCGGCCGAGGTGCCCGTGCCTGGTCCCGTACGTGAAGCCGTACCGGTCCGGGCCGTCGTCGGCGGCCAGCACCCGGTTGGGCGCGCCCGCCCGCAGCGGGCCGACGCCGATCGCGCAGCGCACGGCGACGCCGGGGGCCGCCTGTTCGGCCTCGGCGTCGATCCGGACGCCGGCCAGCCGGTGCATCCGCCAGCCGAGCAGCGCGGCCCCGGCGACCTCCAGGGCGGCGCGGCCGTGGCCGATCGGTGCCCGGTGCCGCAGGTGGCGGTAGCCGGCGGGCAGTTCGCCGGTTGGGCCGGTGCGGCTGGCGCCCTGCTCGGGGTAGCTGTAGTCGTTCATCGGGCGTCCTCCGTGGTGGTGATCCGGCGCCAGGCGAGGAGCGCGCAGAGGGCGAAGCCGAGCGCGTTGCCGAGGCCGTGGGTGGCGGCCATCCAGGCCAGGGTGGGGTGGGGGAGTCCGGCGGCCCGGCCGAGCGCCCACCACAGGGCGAGCAGCATGGTGAGCGCGAGTACGGCCGAGGAGACGGCGAGCAGCCGGGCGGTGACCGGGTCGGCCGCGCGGGGGCGCAGTTCGCGCCAGCTGACCAGGCCGACCAGCCACATCCCGGTGCTCAGGACGACGGCTCCGGCGAACTGCCACCAGTTGCCGAGGAAGTACCCGGCGAGCACCAGCAGGGTGCCGGCCGGGACGCTGAGCGCCGCGCAGCGGGCCGCTGCCGAGCCGGGCGCCGAGGCGCGGCAGACCAGCCCGGCGACCAGGGCGGCGGTGAAGCCGGCGTAGTGGAAGTGCGGGACGGTCAGCGCCAGGATGTGCGGCTCGAAGCCGAACAGCGGGTAGCCGGAGCGCTCGGCGACCAGCGCGACCCCGGCCACCGAGGGCGCGGCGAGCGCGGTCAGCACGGCGATCTCGGCGGGGGCGAGCGAGCGGGTCCGGGCCAGCCGCCGGGGTGCGTGCAGGGCGACGGCCAGGGTGCCGAGGGCGTAGACGACCGCGGTGCCGGTGGCGAGGCCGCCGCGCGGCAGCCAGAGCGAGAGCGCCCCGGGGACGGCGGCGAGCGGCCAGAGTCGGCGGATCCGGGCCAGCCCGGGTTCGTCGATCAGGGCCAGGCCGAGCGGCAGGACGGCGCCCATGCCGAGCAGGACCAGCAGGTCGACCAGTTCGGTCGTGCCCTTGCCCATGGCCGGCACACCCCTTCTTGAACGCGTTCAATTACCCTTCGTCGGCGACTCTACGTCGTCGAGTTGAACATGTTCAACTCGACCCCGATCCGGCCTGCCTGGTGTTCACGCTGGGTGCGGCGCACTCTGGAGGAGTAACCGATGGAGGTGATCCGCCATGAAGACTCTGGTCGGTTGGCACATCGAGATGGAGTTCCGCGAGGAGGGCCCGCGGACGTCCGCGGCCGCCCTGCTCAGACTCGGCGACGGGAGCGAACTGCGCGCCCACGGCTACAGCAGCCGCCACCCCTCCGATCCGGAGCAGCTGCGGGTGGGCGAGGAGATCGCGGGCGCCCGCGCGCTCAACGAGCTCGCCTCGCAACTCCTCACCAAGGCCCACGGCGAGATCCAGGACGTCAGCCCGATCCCGACCCACCCGCTGTCGTGACCGCGCCGCACCCGGACGGCGACCGGACCGGACGGGACCCGAACCGGCCGCGCATCCCGCTGATCTGCCCGCGCTGCGGGCACGAGCAGCGGGTCGTCCCCGGCGGCCCCGAGCGGGCGGTCAGGGTCGTGCACCTGGGGACCGGCCGGGAGGCCTGCGAGCCCGGCGACCTGGCCGTGGCGCCGGAGGACGGGGACTGACCCACGACGCTCCTGGGGATGAAGCGCCGGAAACGCCGAGCACCGGAGAGCATGAAGCGCCGGAAACGCCGAGCGCCGGAAAACGCCGAGCGCCGGGCCCCCGTCCCCACGGGTCCCGGCACTCGGCGGGCTCGGAGTTCCACGAAGCGGCTGACGCCGGTCAGTTGGCGCAGTACGTCCCCGGCGGCCGCCACTCCGGCCCGACCAGCCGCTGCTCCAGCTCGTTCGGCGTGATCCGGATCCCGACCGTGCCCGCCAGCCCGACCCGGAACCGGCTGCGGGCCAGCACGAGCAGCGCCGTCAGGCCGTACTTGTTGATCAGCGAGGTGCGGTAGCGCGCGGTCGCGTCGGCGTCGCAGAGCCGTGCGCGGGCCGGGAGTTGTCGGCCGGTCGGGCGCCCGTGGGCGTCGCAGGGGCCGATCAGCACCCGGGGGTGGCGGCGGATCCGTTCGGCCTCGCCGGAGTGGGCCGGGGTCCAGACGCCGAGCGCTCGGCCGTCCGGGACCACCCACAGCTGGGAGTCCAGCCGGCTGCCGTCCTCGCCGAAGGTGGTCAGCAGGAGGTACCTGCTGTCGGCGAGCTGGTCGGTTCGGTCGTGCATGATCTCCTCCCTCTCCCGCGGGGGCGGGGTCAGTGGTGACCGTGGCCTTCGCCCTCGGTGATCTCGCGGTGCTCGCGGTACTCCTCGGCGGTGGGCGCGGCGACCCGGGCGTGCTCGCCGTGGAACCCGCGGGACAGCCGGACCCGGGTGCGGGTGAGCACACCCGCCGGCCGGGCCACTCCATTCTCGTCCACCGCGGCCGGCAGTTCGAGGGGGCGGGGCTGCTCGTGCGAGGTGAGCCGGTGCAGTTCGGCGGGCGCGAGCCCGGCGTGCACCTCGGTGAACTCGCCGTGCGGCAGCCGGGTGATGACGCCGGTCTCCCGCCCGTGCAGCACCTTCTCCCTGTCCCGCCGCTGCAGGCCGAGGCACCAGCGCTTGGTGACGCTGAAGACGGCCACCGGGACGACGAAGAATCCGATCCGCACCGCGTAGGTGATGGCGTTGAGCGACAGGTGCAGATGGGTGGCGATGAGGTCGTTGCCGCCGCCGGCGAGCATCACCAGGTAGACGCTGATCCAGGCCGCGCCGAGGGCGGTGCGCACCGGCGCGTTGCGCGGCCGGTCGAGCAGGTGGTGCTCCCGTCCGTCGTCGGTCACCCAGCTCTCGATGAACGGGTAGACCGCGATCGCGCCGAGGATCACCGGGAACAGGGTGAACGGGATCAGCACCCCGAGGTTGAGGGTGTGCCCCCACAGGCTGATCTCCCAGCCGGGCATCACCCGGATCAGGCCCTCGGCGAAGCCCATGTACCAGTCGGGCTGGGCGTCGGTGGAGACCTGGTCCGGCCGGTACGGGCCGTACGCCCAGATCGGGTTGATCGTGGCGATCGCCGACATCAGCGCGACGATCCCGAAGACCAGGAAGAAGAACCCGCCGGCCTTGGCCATGTAGACGGGCATCAGCGGCATCCCGACGACGTTCTTCTCGGTCCGGCCGGGGCCCGCCCACTGGGTGTGC
Source organism: Kitasatospora sp. NPDC058162 (assembly GCF_042884005.1). NCBI lineage: Bacteria > Bacillati > Actinomycetota > Actinomycetes > Kitasatosporales > Streptomycetaceae > Kitasatospora > Kitasatospora sp. NPDC058162. The sequence continues at coordinate 102,375 of NZ_JBHVUS010000025.1, read as the reverse complement.
TTGTGGTAGAAGACCAGGATCAGGTGCGCCACCAGCAGTCCGAGCATGATGCCGGGGACGAGCAGCACGTGGATGGTGAAGAACCTCGGGATGATGTCGTGCCCGGGGAACTCGCCGCCGAACAGGAACATCTGGATGTAGGTGCCGGCCAGCGGCACGGCCAGCAGCACGCCCTCGATGAACCGGATGCCGGTGCCGGAGAGCAGGTCGTCCGGGAGCGAGTAGCCGAAGAAGCCGTCCAGCATGCCGAGGAACAGCAGCAGGAAGCCGAACACCCAGTTGATCTCGCGCGGCTTGCGGAACGCGCCGGTGAAGAACACCCGCATCATGTGCACGAACATGGCCGCGACGAAGACGATCGCCGCCCAGTGGTGGATCTGCCGGATCAGCAGTCCGCCGCGGACCTCGAAGCTGATGTCCACGGTGGAGGCGTAGGCCTCGGACATCCGGATGCCCTTGAGCGGGACGTACGAGCCGCTGTAGACCACTTCGCCCATGCTCGGCTTGAAGAACAGGGTCAGCCAGACACCGGTCAGGATGATGATCAGAAAGGTGTAGAGGCAGATCTCGCCCAGCATGAAGGACCAGTGGTCCGGGAAGATCTTGCGCAGGTTGGTCCTGGCCAGGGTGTAGATCCCCAGTCGGCCGTCCGCCCAGTCGGCGGCCCGCCGCCCCCGTCCTGGGCTCTGATTCCGGGTCATGTGTACGCACCTCGGTCCGAAGGAAGCGGGGATAGTTCCCCGGTTCGCACTGGGGCCACCATACCGGGGACTGATCCCCACTTCTCTCGGAGGGGTGCCCGGCCGCCGCCGGCACAACGCGAGCGGCCCGCCCGGTGTCCTGTCAGGACACCGGACGGGCCGCGTACGCACCCGCGCGCACCCCCGAGGGGGTCGAGGGTCAGTGCACCAGCACCGGCACCTCGTCGTTCTTCGCCGCACCCGAGCCGGCACCGGCGGTGTCGGGGCGACCGGCGTTGATGAAGGTGAAGGCGACGGCGGCGGCCGTCACCAGGATCCCGAAGGACACCCAGATCGCGGTCGAGAAGCCGTGCACCATGCCCTGGAACTGCAGGGCCTTGCCGGCCTCCGGCGTGGTGGCGGCGGCCATGGCCGCGTGGTGCGAGGTCATCCACGCGGTGGTGGCGCTGGCCGCGATGGTGTTCAGCAGCGCGGTGCCGATGGCGCCGCCGACCTGCTGCGAGGTGTTGACCATGGCCGAGGCCACGCCCGCGTCACGCGGCTGGACGCCGTAGGTCGCGAGGCTCATGGCCGGCATGAAGGCCGTACCCATGCCGAGGCCCATCAGGACCAGGCCGGGCAGGATCAGCGCCGGGTACGAGGTGTCCAGGCCGATGTGGGTCAGCAGGAACATGCCGACCGAGGCGGTCAGGAAGCCGGGCGCCATCAGGTAGCGCGCCGGGACGCGGGTCATCAGCCGGGCGCCGATCTGGGTCGAGCCGGTGATCATGCCCGCCACCATCGGCAGGAACGCGACGCCGGTCAGCACCGGGCTGTAGCCGCGCACGACCTGCAGGTAGTAGGTCAGGAAGAGGAACAGACCGAACATGCCGATCACGGCCATGCCCAGCGACAGGTAGACGCCGCCGCGGTTGCGGTTCAGCACCACGCGCAGCGGCAGCAGCGGGGCGGCCACGGCGCGCTCCACGATCACGAAGGCGGTCAGCAGCACGACGGCCGCGGCGAACAGCGCCAGGGTGCTGCCGGCGGTCCAGCCGCTGGACTCGGCGCGGGTGAAGCCGTACACCAGCGAGACCAGACCGGTGGTCACCAGCACCACGCCGGGGATGTCCAGCTTGTTGCGGTTGCGGCCCCCGGCGGGCTCGGTGATCACCAGGACGGCGCCGGCGATGGCCGCGATGGCGAACGGGATGTTGACGTAGAAGGTCCAGCGCCAGTTCAGGTACTCGGTCAGCGCGCCGCCGAGGATCAGGCCGATGGCGCCACCGCCACCGGCGATCGCCCCGTAGATGCCGAAGGCCTTGGCGCGCTCCTTGGCCTCGGTGAAGGTCACGGCGAGCAGCGACAGCGCGGCCGGGGCGAGCAGTGCGCCGAACACGCCCTGGAGGGCGCGGGCGCCGAGCAGCATCGCGGTGTTGACCGCCATGCCGCCGAGCGCGGAGGCGAGGGCGAAGCCGGTCAGGCCGACGATGAAGGTCCGCTTGCGGCCCCAGAGGTCCGCGATCCGGCCGCCGAACAGCAGCAGACCGCCGAAGGCCAGCGCGTAGGCGGTGATCACCCACTGGCGGTTGCCGTCGGATATGCCCAGGTCCGTCTGGGCGGACGGCAGGGCGATGTTCACGATGGTGGCGTCGAGGACGACCATCAGCTGGGCGAGGCCGATGAAGATCAGCGCCTTCCAGCGCCGGGGATCGGGGATCGTCGCCTGCGGGGCGTCGGTTTGAGACACGGGGGTACCCATTTCACGGTGCGTGGTGTGCGAGAACGGTCAACTGCCGTACGGGAACGGCAGGTTGCCGTACGGGTGCGAGGGCGCGCGGATGCGTCCGGAAACGGCGCCGGTCAGTCGCGCGGATGCGGGGTGCGGGTGGAGCGGATCAGGAGTGGATCAGGGTCGGATCAGTGGTGACGGGTCCAGGTGGTCGGTCAGGTTCGACGGCGGAAGTCCTCGAAGGTCGCGGCCCGGCCGGGCAGCGTCGAGCGGGCCGGCGCGCGCAGGCCGTCCAGGAACAGCTGCAGGTGGCGGTGGACGAACTCGTCGAGCAGCCCGCAGGAGGTGCCCGGCAGTGGCCGGGTCAGCTGGCTCATCGCGACGAAGAGGTCCCCGTGGTCGACGTCCGGCCGGAGCTCTCCGGTGGCCCGGGCGCGCTCCATCAGTCCGCTCACGGCGGACCGCAGGCGTTCCCGGGTCTCGGTCAGCTCCGGGTCGTCCGGATCGACGGTACTGGTGAAGAGGGCGCAGAGCCCGCCGACCTTCTCCGCCACGGTCGCGTGCACGAACCGCTGCAGAGCCTCGAACGGACCGCCGCCCACTCCCGCGTCCGCCTCGGCCGTCGCCGTCTCGGCGAGGGCCAGGATGCGGGTCTTGACGAGCAGCGCCACTTCCTGGATCAGCGCCGTGCGGTCCGGGAAGTTCCGGTACAGCGTGGCATTGCCGACCCCCGCCCGCTTCGCGATCTCGTCCAGCGGCACCTCGGCACCGTGCTCGACGAACGCGTCCCGGGCCGCCAACACGATCCGCTCCCGGTTCCGGCTCGCGTCCGCACGCAACTTCGGCGTACGCACGCTCCCCGCGGAACGGGCCGGCTCTGCGGCGACGGTGGTCATGGCGACTGCTCCTCCAGGATACCGGGGAAGTTCTCCCCGCTTTCTCCAACGTACTCGGAAACGGGGAATCTGTCCCCGCAATTTCCTCCCCCGCTGTGACCTGCGTCACATCTGCCAGGTCGCGGCGCTGGTGGAGGCGTCGGCCCCCGCGCGAGAACTGGGTGCGCTGAGCCCGGTCGTGCCTTCCCGGACGGGCTCCCCCCGCCGCCCTAGGCTGTGGGCGTCCCGGGCGGCCGGTGGGTCGTGGGAGTCGGGAGGGGCCCGGCGGCCGGGTGGGCGAGGAGGTTCGCTATGGGCAGCGAGGAGACGGCCGCCAGGGTGCGCTGCGTGGCGGCCGTTCCGTGCTGGGTGAGCCTGATGGCCCGGGACCTGGAGGTCGCCAAGGGGTTCTACGGTCCGCTGCTCGGTTGGGAGTTCGAGCCCGGGCCGGAGCGCTTCGGCCCCTACGTGCACGCGGTGACCGGCGGGGAGGCGGTGGCCGGGCTGGGGGTGGCGGGCCTCGGGGCGGTGCCGCTCGCCTGGACCAGCTACTTCGGGACGGAGAGCGCCGACGCCGTCGCCGACGCGGTGCGCGAGCGCGGCGCGACCCTGGCGGTCGGCCCGCTGGCCTTCGACGCCGGGCGGGTGGCCTTCGCGGCGGACCCGGTCGGGGCGGTGTTCGGCATCTGGGAGGGCCCGCTGGGCCGGGCCCGGAGGCTGGACCTGCCGGGCGCGCCGGTCTGGATCGAGCTGCGCACCCCGGACCCGTTCGCGGCGGCGCTGTTCTACGGCGAGGTGTTCCGCTGGGACGGCCGCGACCCGGAGCGCTTCGAGGTCCGCTGGGAGCACGACCGGGTGGTGCTGCGTGCGGAGGGCCACAGCGTCGCGGCGCTGGCCAAGGAGCAGGCGGGCGGACCGGCGGGCCCGCCGCCGCACTGGGAGGTGTCCTTCGCCGTCCCGGACGCCGACCGGGCGCTGGCGCGGGCCGTGGAGCTGGGCGGGGCGGGGATCGGCCCGGTCTTCGACTCCCCGTACGGCCGGGTGGCCCGGCTGCGGGACCGTGAGGGCGCCCGCTTCGCGGTGATCAGCCCGAAGGGCTGAGCGGCCTCGGCTCGACGGGCCTCGGCTCGACGGGCCCGAGGGGCCTGGGAGGCCTCAGCTCGACGGACCCGAGGGGCCCGGGGCTTCGACGTCCGCCCGCTGCGCCCGGAGCCGTTCGCCGAGCGCCGCGCGGGTCGCCGCGGGCAGGGCCTTGCGGGCGGCCGGGAAGAGCACCTCCTCCTCGCCGGTGAGGTGCCGCCGGAGGGTGTCGGCGAGACCGCGCAGCAGGGTGTCGAAGGCCGGGTCGTCCGGGTCGACTCCTTGCAGGTCGGCGAGGTACTGCCCGATCGCGAGGTGGTCGTGGATGCTGCTGAACACCAGCGCCCCGCCCTCGGGCGCGTCGTGCTGGACGAGCGGGAAGAGGTGTTCCTCCTCGGCGGCGCAGTGGCTGAACAGCAGGTCGGTCAGCCTGGTCACCAGCTCGCCGCGCTCGGCCGAACCGGCCGGTGCGCTCTCGGCGCGGTCGAGCAGCTCGGTGGCCGCCTTGTGGTCGGCGGTGAACTCGCCGAGGATGTCCGGCCTGCGGCTCATGGCGGTCCGCCTCTCGTCCGGGATCAGGACTCGCCCCCGTACTGTCCAGTATCCGGCGCCGCGGCCCGGAACCGGTGGTCCGGGCCGCCGCCGGGCGCGGGCAGCGCGCGGGCACCGCGCGGACACCCGGTTCAGCCGCCGTCCCGCCGCCCGGTGAGGGCCAGCAGCCGGGTCTGCGGGCCGGCGCCCTCGGGCACCGGCACCGGCGGGTCGAACAGTCCGCTGCCGGAGAGGTCGCCGTAGCCGCCGACCTCGCCGAGGGCGAAGTCCACCAGGGCGGCCGGGAGCCGGGTGCGGGTGCCGATGCCCTCGGCGAGGTCCCAGGTGTGGACGACCAGGTCGGTGGTGAGCTGGTCCAGGTAGTACTGCCCGGAGACGTCCGCGAAGGAGAGGTGGACGGTGAGTCCGGTGGCGCCGGGCACCTCCCAGGCCTGCCGGGCGGCTTCGGCGGCGGAGGTCCAGGCGGCGACCGGGTCGTCGCCGAGCACGTCGCCGTCGTAGCGGCCGCCGACCTCGGCGATGGTGGCGCCCATCAGCAGGTCGGGGACCCACAGCTGTTCGCCGGTGAGGTGGTTGACCAGGTCGCGGACCGTCCAGTCGGCGCACGGGGTGGGGGAGTCCCAGTGGCCGGGGGTGATCAGCCGGACCCGTTCGTCGAAGGCGGCGAGCGCCTCGGGGTAGGGCGTGCCGGGCCGGGTGGCCGGCTGGTGTTGCCTGCGGTGAGCCATGTCTCCACCCTGCCCCGGTCCCGGTGGGGCCCGCGAGTCGTTCATGGACCACTTGTTCGCGGACCACTTGTTCATGGACCGCCAGTTGTTCAAATTCGAACTTCAAGGTACGGTCAAGGAGCGGCCGGTTCAAATTTGAACAAAAGGCGCGGCGTGTCCCACCCCGCCCGGCCGCATCACCACACACCCCTACGACCGACCCCGATCGATGGAGACGCGCATGCCGAGCAGCAGCCCGAGCACGACCGCCGCCACCAGTCCCACCGACCCCACCGCCCGCTCCGCGCGGGACGGCTCCGGGTCCGCGACGACCTCCCCGCACGCCTACGACGCCGGACTCCTGCTCCTGCGCTTGGTGCTCGGCCTGACCATGGCCGCGCACGGCAGTCAGAAGCTGTTCGGCTGGTTCGGGGGCGGCGGGATCGACGGCACCGGTCAGTTCTTCACGATGAGCGGCTACCCGGCCGGGAACGCCATGGCCGTGGTCGCCGGCCTGACCGAGGTCCTGGGCGGACTCGGCCTCGCCGTCGGCCTGTTGACCCCGCTGGCGGGCGCCGCGGTCGTCGGCACGATGGTCAACGCGATCGCCGTCACCTGGGGCGGCGGTTTCTTCCTCCCGAAGGGCAACGAATACGAGCTGCTGCTGACGGCGGGCGCCGCCGCCCTGGCGCTCACCGGTCCGGGTCGCTATGCGGCGGACCGCTTCCTGCCGGTGCTGAAGGCCCACCGCCTGGCGTACGGCGCGGCCGCCTTGGTGGTCGGCCTGGCGACGGCCGGGGTGATCCTGCTGCTGCGCAAGTAGCCCGGCGCCGCCGTCGGCGGCCCAATCAGCCTGCGAAGAGGCCGTGGTGACGAACCGTCACCACGGCCTCTTCGCGTTCTCCCGCGCGTGCTCCGCGCATTTCCCGCGCGAACTGCGCACAACCCGGAGGCTTCCCAAGGTATGTGATGTGTGCCATGGCACATGTCACACTCCCCACCGTGTCCACGACAGCACCGCCCCCACGCGGCGCCGTCGCCAACGGTCCTCGCCACCCCCACCGGCCGCACCCCCGATCGCGGCCGACGACGGCCCGGAGGCCCCCACGTGAGTTCCGCACGTCTGCTGCGACTCCCGCAGCTGGCACGACTGTTGACGTTCGTCCTGACCCTGGTCCTGGCGGTCGGCCTGTTCACCCCGAGCAGCCATGCCGCCCCCGCCCCCACCCGCGGCGGCGCACCCGCCCCGACCGGCCCGGCCCCGCAGCCCGCGACCGGTGCGCCCCAACGCGACGCCGGCGAAGGCAAGTCGACCCCGGCCGAGCAGCGCTCCCCGCTCCCGCTGGACACCCGCCCGGCCGAGGTCCGCGCGGCGGCCGAGCCCGCGAGTTCCGCGAGTTCCGCGAGTTCCGCGAAGCCCACGGCCTCGTCCAAGCTCGCGGCCCAAGTCATGTGCAACGTCAGTGACTTCACCGGCCGCACCGGCAGCGCACTGGTCCAGCAGATCACCTCCGTCGACACCGGCTGCATCAACCAGCTGTTCCAGTTGACCGGCACCGACGCCAACGGCGCCTTCCGCGAGGCGCAGATGGCCACCGTCGCGGACGCCCTGCGCGACGCGTCCGGCGCCTACCCGGGCGACGACAGCACCGCCGTCGAGCAGTTGGTGCTCTACCTGCGCGCCGGGTACTTCGCGCAGTGGTACCACTCCGCCGACGTCGGTACGTACGGCACCACCCTGCAGACCGCGATCCGCGGCGCGCTGGACGCCTTCTTCGGCAGCGCGCACCGGGAGGACGTCACCTCGGCCAACGCCGCCATCCTGGGCGAGGCCGTCACCCTGATCGACAGCGCCCAGGAGAACGTCCGCTACCTGTGGGTGGTCAAGCAACTGCTGAACGACTACGTCGGCGCGACCTGGAACCCGGCGGGCATGGCCAACGCGGTGAACCCGGTGTTCACCGTGCTGTTCCGCGGCCACCAGCTGACCGGCTTCGAGCCCGCCGTCGAGGCGGACCCGTCCGTGCTGGACGCGCTGTCCGCCTTCGTGAACCGCAATCAGGACCAAGTCGGCGGCGACTAAGGCGTGTTGGAGTACAACGCCACCAAGGAGCTGGGCCGCTTCCTGCAGTACCCCGGGCTCCAGGCGAAGGTCCGCCCGCTCACCGCGGCGCTGGCCGCGCAGTCCGCGCCGAACGGCCGCACCGTCTACCAGTGGGCCGCGGTCGCCGAGGCGGTCGGCTCCTACGACGCCGCCAACTGCTCGTACTACGGCACCTGCAACGCCCCCGACCGGCTCAAGTCCGGTGTGCTGACGGCGAACTACACCTGCAGCCCGAGCATCAAGCTGATCGCCCAGGCCCTGGACGGCACCCAACTGGCCACCACCTGCACCAGCCTGACCGGTCAGGACGCCTACTTCCACTCGGTGGTCCGGGACGACGGCCCGGTCAAGGACGACCACAACACCACCATCGAGGTCGTGGTCTTCCACTCCTCCTTCGACTACCAGGTGCTGGCCGCGGCCATCTACGGCATCAACACCGACAACGGCGGCATGTACCTGGAGGGTGACCCGGCGGCCGTCGGCAACCAGCCGCGCTTCCTCTGCTACGAGGCCGAGTGGGTCCGTCCGGCCTTCCAGATCTGGAACCTCAACCACGAGTACACCCACTACCTCGACGGCCGTTTCGACATGTACGGCGACTTCAACGCCGGCATGACCACCCCGACCGTCTGGTGGGTCGAGGGCTTCGCCGAGTACGTCTCCTACTCGTACCGCCAGGTCGTCAACGACGGCGCGATCGCGGCCGCGGCCAAGCACACCTACAAGCTGAGCGACCTGTTCGACACCGTCTACGGCGACCAGGACCGGGTCTACCGCTGGGGCTACCTCGCCGTCCGCTACATGCTGGAGCAGCACCGCGCCGACATGGACGCCGTGCTGGCCAAGCACCGGGTGGGCGACTGGAACGGCGCCCGCACCCTGCTCAAGACCACCATCGGCACCCGCTACGACGCCGACTTCGACAGCTGGCTGACCGCCTGCGCCAACGGCGCCTGCGCCACCACCCCGACCGTGCCCCAGGTGCCCGAGTGCACCGGTGCGGACACCCGCCAGCTGGGCGCGAACTGCGGCCGCAGCAACGTCGCCGCCACCACCGGCAACTACGCCCACTTCTACCTCCAGGTGCCGGCCGGCACCCAGCAGGTGAAGATCACCACCAGCGGCGGTACGGGCAACGCCGACCTCTACTACAACCCCGGCAGCTGGGCGTACACCAACGCCTACGCGGCGCGCTCGGCCGGCCCGGACAACTCCGAGACGCTGACCGTCACCAACCCGCCGGCCGGTTACGTCTACTTCAGCCTCTACGCCCAGCAGGGCTTCAACGGGGTGAGCGTCACCAGCCAGTTCTGATCGCCCCCGTGTGAGGATGCGCGTCCCCGTGGGGACCCGTGTCCCCCGAGGACCCCGCCCCGGAGCGCCCGAGCGCTCCGGGGCGGCGTCACGCGCCGATCCGCACCAGGGCCAGGGTGATGTTGTCCGGCCCGCCCGCCTCGACGGCCGCCCGCCACAGCTCGAAGGCGGCCTTGCCGTCGGCCCGGTCGGAGGCGCCGTCCGCGCGGGCGAGCAGTCCGGCGAGCTCCTCGTCCGGCACCGGGTCGGTCAGTCCGTCGCTGCACACCAGGTAGCGGTCGCCGGCGGCGAGCGGGACGACCCGTACGTGCGGCTCGACGAAGGTGAGCCCGAGCGAGCCGCCCAGGGTCTGGGTGACCACCGAGGTGGTGCGCCGGCCGGGCGGCAGCGGCGGGCTGTCGTCCACGCTCACCCGTTCCAGGCCCGCCCCGTCCGGCCCGTCGCCGGTGATCCGGTAGACCCGGCTGTCGCCGACGTTGAAGACCACGGCCCGGTCGGGCAGCAGCACCAGCCCGGCGACGGTGGTGCCCATCGCGGCCAGCTCCGGCTCCCCGGCGGCGGCCGCGTAGACCGCCCGGTTGCAGTCCTGCAGCTCCTCCCGGACGGCCTCCTCGCCGTCCAGTCCGCCCCCGGCGGCGGCGAGCCGGCGGGCGACCAGGGCGCTGGCCACCTCGCCGCCGGGGTGGCCGCCGAGGCCGTCGGTGACGGCGACCACGCAGGGCGGGCCGAGCGGGAAGAGCAGGGTCTGCGGGTTGGTGGTCACGGTGGCGCAGAGCGTCCACGGGCCGACCGTGAGGCTGTCCTCGTTGTGCTCGCGCACCAGGCCCTCGTGGCTCAGCGCGCTCACCGCGATGTACGGCGCCATCGGTCGGCCGCCTCCCGTGCTCGGACCCCGCCTTCCATTGTCGGCGGGAACCGGCCCGGCTGTCGGTGGGAACCGGCGGGAATCGGTGGGAACCGGCGGGAATACCGAGCCGCGCCCTCGTGCTAAGGTGGTTGAAAGTTGAACGATCTGGCCCCTCTGGAGTGTGGTGAGAAGCATGCAGTTCGGAATCTTCACCGTCGGCGACGTCACCCCCGACCCGACCACCGGCCGCACCCCGAGCGAGCACGAGCGGATCAAGGCGATGGTGGCCATCGCGCGCAAGGCCGAGGAGGTCGGCCTGGACGTCTTCGCGACCGGCGAGCACCACAACCCGCCGTTCGTCCCGTCCTCGCCGACGACCATGCTCGGCTACATCGCCGCGCAGACCGACCGCATCATCCTCTCGACCTCGACCACGCTGATCACCACCAACGACCCGGTGAAGATCGCCGAGGACTTCGCGATGCTCCAGCACCTGGCCGACGGCCGGGTGGACCTCATGATGGGCCGCGGCAACACCGGCCCGGTCTACCCCTGGTTCGGCAAGGACATCCGCCAGGGCATCCCGCTCGCGATCGAGAACTACGCGCTGCTGCACCAACTGTGGCGCGAGGAGGTCGTCGACTGGCAGGGCCGCTTCCGCACCCCGCTGCAGTCCTTCACCTCCACCCCGCGCCCGCTGGACGACGTCCCGCCGTTCGTCTGGCACGGCTCGATCCGTAGTCCGGAGATCGCAGAGCAGGCCGCCTACTACGGCGACGGGTTCTTCGCGAACAACATCTTCTGGCCCAAGGAGCACTTCCAGAAGCTGATCGAGCTCTACCGCGAGCGCTACGCCCACTACGGCCACGGCACCCCCGAGCAGGCGGTCGTCGGCCTCGGCGGGCAGGTGTTCATGCGGAAGAACTCCCAGGACGCGGTGCGCGAGTTCCGCCCGTACTTCGACAACGCGCCGGTGTACGGACACGGGCCCTCGCTGGAGGAGTTCACCGAGCAGACCCCGCTCACGGTGGGCAGCCCGCAGGAGGTCATCGAGAAGACGCTGACCTTCCGCGAGACCTTCGGCGACTACCAGCGCCAGCTGTTCCTGATGGACCACGCCGGCCTGCCGCTGAAGACCGTGCTGGAGCAGCTCGACCTGCTGGGCGAGGAGGTCGTGCCGGTGCTGCGCGAGGAGTTCGCCAAGGGCCGTCCGGCCGAGGTCCCGGACGGGCCGACCCACGCCGCGCTGGTCGCGGCCCGCGACGAGAAGACCCTGGAGGTGGCCGAGTGAGCGCGTTCAAGCTGGCCGTGGTGAGCGCCGGGCTGAGCAAGCCGTCCTCGACCCGCCTGCTGGCCGACCGGCTCGCCGAGTCGACCGTGCGCCGGCTCGCCCTGGAGGGGCGGGAGGCCGAGGTCACCGTGGTCGAGCTGCGCGACCTCGCCGTGGACATCGCCAACAACTTCGTCACCGGCTTCCCGGCCGCCGCGCTGCGCGGGGCGATCGAGTCGGTGACGGGGGCGGACGCGGTGATCGCGGTGACGCCGATCTTCACCGCCTCCTACAGCGGCCTGTTCAAGTCCTTCTTCGACCTGATCGACCACGACGCGCTCACCGGCAAGCCGGTGCTGATCGCCGCCACCGGCGGCACGGCCCGGCACTCGCTCGCCCTGGAGCACGCCGTCCGGCCGCTGTTCAGCTACCTGCGCGCGGTGGTGCTGCCGACCGCCGTGTACGCCGCCACCGACGACTGGGGCACGGCGGGCGACGCGCTCACCGACGGCCTGCCGGGCCGGATCGACCGCGCGGCGGGCGAGCTGGCGGCCCTGCTGGCCGGGCGCACCCCGGCGGCTGGGGCCGCGCTGCCGGAGCAGGTGGTCCCGTTCGCCGAGCAACTGGCGGCGCTGCGGGTATAGGACCCTCTGCGGCTCACCCGGACGGCCCCGTCGGAACACCCTCCGACGGGGCCGTCCGACTGCTCGCCGACCGCGCCGAATGGTCCGCTATGCGATGTAATTATTGGCATGATCGGATTAGGCCTTATTCGTTCTACCCTGCCTACACCCCCGCGACGGCGACCGTGGTGAGCCGACCCGAACCCCAAGCCGTCCTCTCTCCGCTGACCAGCGCGGCGGTCTTCCTGGTCCTCACCGTCGAAGCCGGCGGCGAGGACACTGTCCGCGCCCTGCTGCCCGAACTCGCCGGACTGCGCCGGGCCGTCGGCTTCCGGGCCCCCGAGGGCGGCCTCACCTGCGTCACCGGCATCGGCTCCGAGCTCTGGGACCGGCTCTTCACCGGCCCCCGCCCGGCCGGCCTCCACCCCTTCCAGGAGGTGGTCGGCCCCCGCCACCGCGCCCCGGCCACCCCCGGCGACCTGCTGCTGCACCTGCGGGCCGACCGGATGGACCTCTGCTTCGAACTCGCGACCCGTCTCGTCGACCGGCTCACCGGGGCGGCCACCGTGGTCGACTCTGTGCAGGGCTTCAAGTACTTCGACGACCGCGACCTGCTCGGCTTCGTCGACGGCACCGAGAACCCCGAGGGCCGGGCGGCCGAGAACGCCGCCGTGGTGGGGGAGGAGGACCGGGACTTCGCCGGCGGCAGCTACGTCATCGTCCAGAAGTACCTCCACGACCTCGACAAGTGGAACGCGCTGAGCGTCGAACAGCAGGAGGGGGCGGTCGGCCGCACCAAGCTCGCCGACATCGAGCTGGAGGACGACGTCAAACCCGCCGACTCGCACGTGGCCCTCACCGTGATCACCGGCCCGGACGGCACCGAGCAGAAGATCGTCCGCTTCAACATGCCCTTCGGCTCCTTCGAGGGCAGGGGCGAGTTCGGCACCTACTTCATCGGCTACGCGCGCGACCCCGGGGTGACCGAGGAGATGCTGCGCAACATGTTCCTCGGCCGGCCGCCCGGCACCACCGACCGGCTGCTCGACTTCTCCACCGCCGTCACCGGCTCGCTGTTCTTCGTCCCGACCGCCGACCTCCTGGCCGCCCCGCCCCCGGCCTCGGCGACGCCCTCCGAACCCGCCCCGGCCCGCCCGGACGGCTCCCTCGGCATCGGCAGCCTCAAGCCGACCACCTGAACGGCCCGCCTCCCGAACAGGACCCGCACCATGGACAGCTCTCCCTCGGCCAGGACGTTTCCGTCGGCTGCCTCTCCCTCGACGCCGAGGCGATTCGGCGCTATCTCCGGGAGTCGCTGACTTTCCACGTTCGCACGGGAGAGGTGGCCGTCGAGCTACGCGGCTGGCTAGCACCAGATCGGCATCGAAGCGACGAAAAGGGCTATGTGCATGAACATGTTCATTGTGCTTTGGCCTTCTGATCCGATGGGGAAGCATCACTGCCGGGATGCGCAGAGTTTTGCATAGCCGCATCGGATGATCAAATCTATGTCCTAGGGTCGTACGTCGCTTCGATTGGAGCGATTATCTGAGGAGTTTGATTCGAGGTCATGGAGCGCCGAGCGCACTCGTGCGGCTTCGTCCGCGATGTCGACTTCTTCTGCGAGGGCGACGGCCGCCATGAGGTGGGTGCGAGCGGCCGACGGGTTTCCGACTGCTGCCTCACATAGGCCTAGACCACGCAGGGCAGCCGCCGCTTCGCGGGCGGCGCCGATGGAGTGGGCCAGCTCCAGGGCGATCGCGTGCTGGCCCAGTGCTTCCTCGGCTCTGCCGGCGACCAGCAGGGTCTCGCCGAGTGCGTTGCGGGCGTCGGCCTCGTGGCGAATGCTGCCGAGTTCGCGGAACGTGTCCAGGGCGGAGCGGTGCAGGGACAGTGCCTTTTCGAGTTCGGCGGGGATTGTCAGCGTTTTGGCGAGATTGGTGCGGATCACGGACAGGTCGAGTTGGGACATGACCCCGTCGCCGATATTCAGCACCAGCTCGAAGGTGTCGCGCGCCACTGAATTCTGCCCGGCGATGAGATGGAGCTCCCCGATGTTGTTCAGTATTCGGAGTTCGAGGATCCTGTCATCGAATTTCCGCGCCAATGGCAGGGCGCTGTCGTAGGCGGTGAGTGCGGATTCCGAATCCCCCATCGATCGGTGCAGTATGCCGATGTTGGCGAGGCAGCGGGCGACGTTCCACTGGTCCTCCTGCTCCTTTCGAATGGCGAGCACCTCGCGTTGGATCGCCAGGGATTCGTGAAGCCTGCTCTGGTTCCACCGCAGTTGCCCCAGGAGGTTGAGCGCGTTCGCTGCCGCGTCCAGGTCTCCCTCCGCCCGCGCGAGGGTCAGTCCGCGATCGAGCGCCTCGACGGCGGACTCGTAGCGCGCGGCGTTCGCCAGTGTCGCGCCGAGGTCGATCAGCGCCCGTGCTTCGTAGCGGTCGTTCGCCTCCGATCGCCAGTGCGAGGAGGCGGCTCGGTGCATGTCCTGTGCCTCGCTCCAGTACGCCTCGGCGTCCAGGTGGCCGGCCAGCACGTGGGCGAGCCAGGCCCCGGTCTCGGCGTGCCCGGTGCGGTGGGCGTGGGTGGTCAGGGCGATCAGGGCGGCGTGCTCGGTCTCCAGCCAAGTCCGTGCCGAGGTGGGAGAGTTGATCTCGATATCTCCCAACAAATCGTTCATGTCATCGAATAGGCGGCCTGCCGGAATCCGGGTTCTCGATCGGCGTGGATAGAGCAGGCGATCAGCCTGGTCGGCCGCGTGCAGTGCGAAGCGGAGCAGTCGGTCGACCGCCGAATCCCGCAGTGTCGCGTCCACGCCCAATGCCACCGCGAACTCCCTTAAAAGATCATGCAGTTGGTACCTTTCGGGCGAAATCTCGATGAGGAGGTGGCAGTTCAACAACGCCTCCAGCACCTGATCGGTCTCGTCCACTGTTCGGCCGAGCAGCGCGGCCGCCGCGTGCACGCCGAAATCCGGTCCGGGGTACAGCCCGAGCAGCCGGAATGCCGATCTCTGGCCGGCCGGAAGGTACTGGTAGGAGACCTCGAAGGCGCGGGCGATGCTGTCCGAGCCGTTGCGGATCTCGGCGAGGCGGCCTTTGCGGGACAGGCGTCGGGCGAGGTGGTCCAGGGTCCAGGAGGGACGGGCCCTGAGGCGGCTCGCGGCGAGTTCGACGGCGAGCGGGAGGAGGCCGCAGCGGTTGACGATCTCGACGACGCGTTCGCGGTCCGCCGAGCGCTCGGGGCCGACCAGGTCGGTGAACAGGGCGACGGCGTCGTCCACCGGCAGGACGTCCAGGAACACCGGCCGGGAGCCGGGGAGTTCGGCAAGCCGCTGGCGGCTGGTGATGATGATCAGGGCGGCCGGCGCGGGTGGCAGCAGCGGGCGGATCTGGGCGGCGTTGGAGGCGTCGTCGAGGACCAGGACAGCCCGGCGGGTGGCGAGGGTCTCGGCGCAGAGGGCGAACACCTCGTCGGCGTCGAGCGGGATGGTGGTGGCGGGTACGCCGAGACGTCTCAGGAGCAGGGCGCCGGTGGCCTCCGGGGTGAGTGGTGGCTGGTTGCCGACGTGGGCGCGCAGGTTGAGGTGGACGTACCCGTCGGGGAAGTGCTCGCGCATCAGGTCGGCGGCGTGCAGTGCGAGGGTGGTCTTGCCGACTCCGGGCATGCCGAGGATCGCCGAGACGGTGACGACCCCTCCCCGGGCGGCGGTGGCGCCGGGCAGTACGCGGAGCAGGTCGTCCCGTCGTCCGATCATCCGGTGCCGTCCGGGAGCGCCGGAGGTTCCGGGGGTGCCGGGGGTGGACGTAGCGGCCTCGGTGGGGGGATCGGCGGCCCGGACGAGTTTCACCCGCCCGGGTGTGCCCGGCAGCGGTTCGCCGTTGAGCATGAGCCGGTGCAGCCGGGTGAGCGCCTCACCGGGTTCGGTGGCGAGGTGGGCGCGCAGCAGCCGGACGACGGCCGGGTAGACGGCCAGGGCGTCGGCCTGGCGGCCGGCTGCGTGGAGTGCGGTCATCAGGTGGCCGGCCAGGCGTTCGTCGGTGGGGCGGTCCTTGCGCAGGGCGGTGAGTTCGGGGATCAGCTCGTGGTGGCGGCCGATCCGCAGGTCGATCTCGATCCGCTGGAGGGTGGTGGCGAAGCGCTGGTCGGCCATGGTGGCGCGGGTGGAGCGGGCCCAGGTGCCGGGCAGACCGGCGAGGGCTTCTCCGCCCCACAGTTCCTCGGCGCGGCTGAGGACGGTTCTGGCCTGGTGGTCCTGGCCGTTCCCGGCGAGTAGTCCGGCTCGTTGGGATAGGTCCAGATATCGGTGCCAGTCGATGAGTTGGGGATCCGCCCGCAGGGTGTACGTGTGCGATCGGGTGTCGATCGAGGGCGCTTCCCCAGGGTTATCCGTCCCGGTGGCGCGGGCTGCGCGTCTCAGCAGGGCACGGAGGTGGGAAATGTGGCTGTACAGGCTGGTCAGCGCGCTGGGTGGTGGTTCTTCGTCCCATAGTCGGTGTACGAGCGACGTATGGGAGAGCGGCCTCCCGAGCTCCAGGGCGAGAGTGGCCAGCAACTGCCGTCGTTTGTCGGAGTGGAGTGCCAACGGCTCTCCGTTCACCGACAGTTCAACTGAACCCAGGAGATGGATCCGCATCTGACGCCCCCCGCCGGTTGGCTACCAGCTTGCCGTGTCGCGGGCGAGCATGGCATGCGTTCGGGGCGATCGGCTATACCACGATGGGGTTCGGGCGGTGGTCCTTTGGGAACGTTCTCGACTTGACGACATGTCATCTGTTAATGCGGCACGGTTAATTCGTCGAAGGCAGGGGGAGCCAGTGACAGGATCGGCCGTGGTGGGTGGTCGCCGGTGACGGACGCCAACCTGCCTCCGGGGGGCGTGCGCAACACGCTGACCGGCGGCGGAGGGGTCGGCGGCTCGGTGGTGCAGGCGGGCACGATCCACGGCGGGGTGCACCTGGTCGCCCGGCCGCAGCTGCCGACGCCACGTCAGCTCCCGCCCTGTCCGCGGCGGTTGATCGGTCGGGACGCCGATCTGGCGGCACTGGACCGGTCGTTGAGCGAGGAGGTCGGCGCGGCGGACGCCACCGTCGTGGTGACCGGCCCGGCCGGGGTCGGGAAGACGGCGCTCGCGGCCCAGTGGCTGCGCGGGCTGGCCGGGCGCTTCCCGGACGGCCAGTTGTACGCGGATCTGCGCGGTTACGCCCCGGGCGGGCCCGCCGACCCCGCCGAGGCGCTCGGCGCGTTCCTGCGGGCGTTCGGGATCTCGCCGGTGCCCCGCAGCCTGGCGGAGGGCGCCGCACTGTGGCGCTCCCTGGCGGCCGAGCGGCGGATCGCGGTGCTGTTGGACAACGCTTCGACGGCCGCGCAGGTGCGGCCGCTGCTGCCGGGTTCGGACGGCACGGTGGTCGTGGTGACGAGTCGGCGCCGGTTGACCGGGCTGGGCATCGACGGTGCGGTGTTCCGGCCGTTGGCGCCGCTCGCCACGGAGGCGTCGACGGAGATCCTGGCCGAGCGGGTCGGCGGGGCCCGGGTGGCGGGCGAGAGCGCCGCCGCGGCGGTGGTGGTGGACGCCTGTGCCGGGCTGCCGTTGGCGATCTGCCTGGCGGCGGCGCGGATCGCGGCCCGGCCCGCCCAGTCGCTGGCGGCGACCGCCGAGATGCTGGGCCGCGGGACGGACCGGCTGGCGGTGCTGAACGTGGAGGGCGAAACGGTGCGGGACTTGCTGGACGCCTCCTACGGGGTGCTGGAGCCGGAGGCCGCCCGGCTGTACGGACTGCTGGGCCTGCTGCCGTTCGCCGAGTTCACCCTGGAGAACGCCGCCGTCCTGGCGGGTACGGACCTGTCCGGGGCGGACCGGCTGCTGGACGGTCTGATCGATGTGCACCTGCTGGAGGAGAAGGGGCCGGAGCTTTTCCGCTTCCACGACCTGGTCCGGTTGCACGCCCAGGCGCGCGGCGCAGAGGCCCGGGGCACCGCACCCACCGGGGCCGCCCTCGACCGGATCGTCGACTGGTACCTCGCCTCGACCACGGCTGCCGAGGCGGTCGTCTCGCCGAGTCACCGCACGCTCGCCCGCGACTACCTCACCCGACCCGTCCACCCGGCGCGGGAGTTCGCGGACACCACCCGCGCGCTGGAGTGGCTGGACGAGGAGCGTGACCGGCTGGCCGACGTCCTGCGCTGGTGCGAGGAGCTGGGCCGGCCCGTCGCCGCCTGGCAACTCGCGGACGCCATGTGGCCGATGTTCCTGCGGTTGCGCCCGGCCCGGCTGTGGGTGGAGGCCCACCGGATCGGTCTACGGGCTGCCCGGGCCGTCGGTGACCGCAGCGGCGAGCTGCGGATGCTGACCTCGGGCGGGAACGGCCTGCGGAACGCGGGCGAGGGGGAGGAGGCAGCCGACTGGTTCGCCGCAGCCCTCGCCCTGGCCCGGGAGTGGAACCAGCCGCTGGTCCAGGCGAACGCGCTGTACGGGTTGAGCCAGACCCATCGGATGGCAGGGCGGCTGGAGGAGGCGGCCGAGTGCCTGCACCGGGTGGTGGAGCTCCGAGAGGCCCAGGGCCACCTCCGCGGTTCGGCGCTGGCCCGGTTGGCCTACGGCGAGGTGCTGCTGTCGGCAGACCGGGCGGCCGAGGCGGTGGAGCCCGTGGAGCGGGCGGGCCGTGAGCTGTCGTCGATCGGGGACGACTACGAGGTGGCTCGCGCGATGGCCTTCCTGGGGCTGGCGCACGGCCTGCTGGGTGCGTACGAGCGCGCCGAAGCCTGCCTGGAATCGGCCCTCACGGGCTTCCGGGCCGGGCTGTCGGTGCACTGGGAGGCGCGGACGCTGGAGTTCGCCGGTCAGGTCGAGGAACTGCGCGGCCGGCCGGAGGCGGCGCGTGCCCGGTTCGAGCAGTCGCGCGCCCGCTACCAGGACGTGGGCGCTACGGCCGAGGCGGCCCGGTTGGCGGACCGCCTCGCCGCGTACGACCTCGCTACCCCCGTTCCCGAAGGACGTCCTGGCGGCCCGTCCGTCTGAACCGGTCGCACGGGCCGAACCAGTCGAGCTCGGTCAGCGCCCGCCCGGCCGCCAGCCAGGCGTGTGCCAGCGACCCGAGGGCCAGCGGCAGCGTCGGCGCGCCGCCGGTGCGGTGCGCCCCGAAGGCGGGGCGAAGGATGAGCCGGCCCCCGGTCCGGGCGAGGAGCAGCACCGCTCCGCCACGGCGTTCGGCGGTGGCGACGGCGCAGCCGGGGTACGCGGACAGCACCCCGGTGAGCCGCGCGCCGTCGTCGCCGGTCGGGAGGAACCCGACGTGCAGCACGTCGGCCTGCCGCCGCCGGCACAGCCCGGTCGGTTCGGTGAGGTCGAGCACCAGGTGCTCGTCCTCGAAGGCGGGCCCGGGCCGGTCGTGGAGTGCGACGGGCGGGGCCGTGGCCAGCAGCCCGTGGCAGGCGCCGGCCGGGGACACCACCCGGGCGTCGAACAACGTTGCGGGGGCCCCGCCGTCCGGCGGGTCGGCGACCGGCGTCAGCCGCACGGTGTGCAGGCCGGCGGTCATCCGGCCCGCCGGGAGTCCGGCACCAACGGGGCGTCCAGCGGAGTCGGCAACGGTAGCGGCGCCGGCTCCGGGCTGTGCGCGGGCTGGCCGAGCCCGAGCACCCGGTAGAGCAGTCGTCGGGCGTTGCGGTCGAAGCGGCCGGGTTCGGAGCTGATCCGGTCGGCGATGGCGGTGTAGTCCTCGGCGCGGTACTGCTCGGCAGCGTAGGCGAGTTGGTCGGTGAGCGGGTGCCCGGGTGCGAGTGCCGGCGCGGTCCGGGCGAGCTGGGCGGAGGGCGAGCGCGGGTTGACGTCGCCGTGTGGATACTCGGCCAGCAGGACGGGCGCGCCGGTCATCGCCGCGTACAGGGTGACCGAGCCGTGGTCGCCGATGACGTAGTCGGCGGCGACCAGCAGCGGCCGCCAGTCCGCCTCGGGCGGGACGACCGCGACGGCCCCGCGCCCGGTGGCCGTCGCCCAGGACCGCACCTGCCAGGGGCTGTGCGCGGCCGCGACGTTCGGATGGGTCAGCAGTGCGGCGCGATAGCCCGACCGGGGCAGCTCGGAGGTCAGCCGGGGCAGGACGGCGTCGAGCCGGGCGAACAGCGAGCCGGCCCCCCAGGTGGAGGAGACCAGGACGAACTTCTCCTCCGGCCGCAGTCCCAGCGCCGCCCGGTAGCGCGCCCGGTGCGGCAGCGCGGCGGCGATCCGGTCGTAGCAGGGATCGCCGACCACCTCGGCGATCGGTACGGCCTCCGGGCAGCTGCGGCCGAGTTCGTCCAGCTCCTCCCGGTGGGCCAGCGCGAACGAGCTGGGCACGACTCTGCCCTCCCAGCACAGGTGGTCCGGGCCGAGCCCGCCGGCCGGCCGTCCGCCGTCCGGTCCGCTGCGCCGGGACAGCTTGATGTTGCCCGCCCCGTGCGGGAGCCGGACGACCGGCCCGTTCAGCTGCTCCATCCCCTGCGAGCCGGCCGCCAGGACGAGGTCGAACTCGCGCCGGACGGCCTGCTCCCAGGGCAGCACGGTGGCGCCCAGGGCGAGCAGGCCCTCCGCCGCGCCGCGGTTGAACACATGCGGCGCCACCGTGAACTGGACGTGGATCCGCAGGTCGGAGGCGAGCAGTGAGTAGAAGTCGTGCAGTCGCTGGGCGTAGACCACGGTCTGGGCGACGACCAGCACCCGCTTGCGGTCCCGCATGGTCTCCCAGGGCCCGTTGTTGCTCCAGGCCGGGTTGTCTCGCGTCCCGTAGGTGGTCGTGATGTCCTGTTCCCCGTGCACCAAGGTCATTCCGGTCCCCCTCCTTGATCGCAGGTCGGGGCCGTCGACGAGCCCCGCCGCCGATGTTCCCCGGGCGGGTTGGCGGATTCATTGACGAGACCTGGCGGGGCCTTGCGGAAACCTTGTGGCCGTCTGCCGCCCCGGTGAGCGGCCCCGGGACAGCGGGTAGGGTACTGAGTGCCTTTACCAGGGGTACTGAGTGCCGTATTCTCTCCGTGGAGCCTCTGATGCCAGTCGAAGACAGCCGACCCGGCATGCCGGTCCAGGTGGCGCTTGCGGCACGCGGGCCGCGGCCGGGACGGGATTGGCACTCAGTACCCTCGGCCTGACCTGAGGCCATGGATCCAGTGCATCCGTGCACCCGTGACAGGAGAAACCGCTCATGAGCTTGAGGATCGTCGTCTGTGTGAAGTACGTGCCGGACGCGACGGGTGACCGTCGTTTCGCGGACGACCACACCACGGACCGGGAGGGTGTGGACGGCCTCCTGTCGGAGCTGGACGAGTACGGCGTCGAGCAGGCGCTGCGGATCGCCGAGGCGAACGAGGGTGCCGAGGTGACGGTGCTCACGGTGGGTCCGGACGACGCGAAGGACGCGCTGCGCAAGGCGCTGTCGATGGGTGCGGACAAGGCCGTGCACGTGAACGACGACGACATCCACGGTTCGGATGTGATCGGGACGTCGGCGGTGCTGGCGAAGGCGCTGGAGAAGACCGGGTTCGACCTGGTGATCGGTGGCATGGCGTCGACGGACGGCACGATGGGTGTGCTGCCGGCGCTGCTGGCGGAGCGGCTGGGTGTGCCGCAGGTGACGCTGCTGTCCGAGGTGTCGGTCGAGGGTGGCGTGGTGAAGGGCCGTCGGGACGGTGACGCGGCGACCGAGCTGGTCGAGGCGGCGCTGCCGGCGGTGGTGTCGGTGACCGACCAGTCGGGTGAGGCGCGTTACCCCTCGTTCAAGGGGATCATGGCGGCGAAGAAGAAGCCGGTGCAGTCGCTGGACCTGGACGACCTGGGCATCGAGGCGGACGAGGTCGGTCTGGCGGGTTCGTGGACGGCGGTCGACTCGGTGGCGGCGCGTCCGGCGCGGACCGCGGGCACGGTCGTCAAGGACGAGGGCGAGGGCGGCAAGCAGCTCGCCGCCTTCCTCGCCGACCAGAAGTTCATCTAGTCCCGCCCCCGACCCAGCGAAACACGGAGACATAGAGCAATGGCTGAGATTCTCGTCCTGGTGGACCACGCCGACGGTGCGGTCCGCAAGCCCGCCCTGGAGCTGCTGACCCTGGCCCGCCGCATCGGCGAGCCGTCCGCGGTCGTGCTGGGCGCGGGTGCCGCGGCCGCCGACATCGCGGCCAAGGCCGCCGAGTTCGGCGCCGCCAAGGTGTACGTCGCGGACGGCGCCGAGTTCGCCGACCTGCTGGTCGTCCCGAAGGTGGACGCCCTGGCCCAGATCGCCAAGGCCAACGACGTGGCCGCCGTCCTGGTGACGTCGTCCGGCGAGGGCAAGGAGGTCGGTGCCCGCGTGGCGCTGCGCCTCGGCTCCGGCATCATCACCGACGCGGTGGACGTCCGCGCCGGGGAGCAGGGCCCGGTCGCCACCCAGTCGGTGTTCGCCGCCTCGTTCACCGTCGAGTCCCGGGTGAGCAACGGCGTGCCGGTCATCACCGTCAAGCCGAACGCCGTCGCCCCGGAGGCCGCTTCGGCCGCCGGCGCGGTCGAGAACGTGTCGGTGGAGTTCACCGGCAACGCCGCCAAGGTCACCTCGCGCACCCCGCGCGTCTCCACCGGCCGCCCCGAGCTGACCGAGGCCGCCATCGTGGTCTCCGGTGGTCGTGGCGTCGGTGCCGCCGAGGGCTTCGGCGTGGTCGAGGAGCTCGCGGACGCCCTGGACGCCGCCGTCGGTGCCTCGCGCGCCGCCGTCGACGCCGGCTGGTACCCGCACAGCTCCCAGGTCGGCCAGACCGGCAAGCAGGTCTCGCCCCAGCTGTACGTGGCCAACGGCATCTCGGGCGCGATCCAGCACCGGGCCGGCATGCAGACCTCGAAGACCATCGTGGCCGTCAACAAGGACCCCGAGGCCCCGATCTTCGAGCTGGCGGACTACGGCGTGGTCGGCGACCTCTTCGAGGTGCTGCCGCAGCTCACCGCCGAGGTGAAGTCCCGCAAGGGCTGATCCCCCGCGACGACCCCGCGACGATCGGAGGGCGTGGCACTCGGTACCCCGGTACCGAGTGCCACGCCCTCCGGCGTTTCCGTGTTTCCGCCCCAGGCGCCCCAGGCGCGCCGACGGCCCGCCGACCGCCCGCCCCAGGCCCGCCGACCGCCCGGCGAGTGCCCGCCGACCGCCCGCCGACTACTCGGCGAAGGCCGCGAGGTGCTGGGTGAAGCCGCCCTTGGTCGGCGGCAGCGGGCGCGGTTCGAGGTCCTGCACCGGCGGCGGCTCCTCCATCGGCAGCAGCCGCAGCTCGGGCTGCTCGGAGTCGGGGGAGGAGTACAGCCGCACCCGGGTGCCGACCGGGACGGTGCTGCGCATCCCGTCCACGATGCACCAGACGTCGAACCCCTCCTCCATCCGGATCAGCGACTTCTGGCGGACCAGCGGCGTCCGGGCCTGCTCGACCGCGCAGCGCCGGACGACGCCGGTGCCCTCGCTGGGCTCCAGGCGCAGCTCGGTGGAGCCGCAGGTGGGGCAGAGCAGCCGTTGGAAGGTCGGGTTGTTGCACCAGGTACAGCGCTGGAAGTACAGCGTCGTACTCCGGGTGTCGGCATCGATGGCTGAGTGGACCACGCTGTCTTCTCCCTGCACTCGGACCGGCTCTGGCGGCGGAAGTACGGCCGCCGCACGGCCGACCCGCGGCGGACGTGCGCCTGGTGTTCGGCGGTGGTTCGGCTGTAGTTCGGCAGGAAAAGGATAGGGAACTCAGTGCCGCCCTGTGAAGGCACTGAGTTCCCTTTTTGCCGTGCACGTGCATAATGAAGGGTACTGAGTACCGTCGTGAAACAGGAGTGGCGATCATGAGCCAGGACTTCGATCTCTTCCGCATCTCCGAGGAGCACGAGATGCTCCGTGAGACGGTGCGTTCGCTGGCCGAGGCGAAGATCGCTCCGTTCGCGGCGGAGGTGGACGAGCAGGGTCGGTTCCCGCAGGAGGCGTTGGACGCGCTGACGGGCAACGATCTGCACGCGGTGCACGTGCCGGAGGAGTTCGGTGGTGCGGGGGCGGACGCGCTGGCGACGGTGATCGTGATCGAGGAGGTCGCGCGGGTGTGCGGCTCGTCGTCGTTGATCCCGGCGGTGAACAAGCTGGGGTCGCTGCCGGTGCAGCTGTCGGGTTCGGAGGAGCTGAAGGCGAAGTACCTGGGGGCGCTGGCGCGGGGCGAGGGGATGTTCTCGTACTGCCTGTCGGAGCCGGAGGCGGGTTCGGACGCGGCGGGGATGAAGACCCGTGCGGTGCGCGACGGTGACTTCTGGGTGCTGAACGGTGTGAAGCGCTGGATCACCAACGCGGGTGTCTCGGAGTTCTACACCGTGATGGCCGTGACCGACCCTTCGATGCGCTCGAAGGGGATCTCGGCGTTCGTGGTGGAGAAGGGCGACGAGGGTGTGTCGTTCGGGGCGCCGGAGAAGAAGCTGGGGATCAAGGGTTCGCCGACGCGTGAGGTGTACTTCGACAACGTGCGGATCCCGGCGGACCGGATGATCGGTGCGGAGGGCACGGGCTTCGCGACGGCGATGAAGACGCTGGACCACACCCGGGTGACGATCGCGGCGCAGGCGGTGGGCATCGCGCAGGGCGCGCTGGACTACGCGAAGGGCTACGT
This sequence comes from Kitasatospora sp. NPDC058162, assembly GCF_042884005.1. Taxonomy (NCBI): domain Bacteria; kingdom Bacillati; phylum Actinomycetota; class Actinomycetes; order Kitasatosporales; family Streptomycetaceae; genus Kitasatospora; species Kitasatospora sp. NPDC058162. The sequence continues at coordinate 77,973 of NZ_JBHVUS010000025.1, read as the reverse complement.
CCAGGAGCGCAAGCAGTTCGGGAAGGCGATCGCGGAGTTCCAGGGTGTGCAGTTCATGCTGGCGGACATGGCGATGAAGCTGGAGGCCGCGCGGCAGATGACGTACGTGGCGGCGGCGAAGTCGCAGCGCGGGGACGCGGACCTGACGTTCTTCGGTGCGGCGGCGAAGTGCTTCGCGTCGGACGTGGCGATGGAGGTGACCACGGACGCGGTGCAGCTGCTGGGTGGGTACGGGTACACGCGGGACTACCCGGTGGAGCGGATGATGCGGGACGCGAAGATCACCCAGATCTACGAGGGCACCAACCAGGTCCAGCGGATCGTGATGGCCCGCAACCTGCCGTAACGACGGTCCGACGGGCCCCGACGGCCGGCCGGTTCAGCCGACCGGCCGTCGGGGCCGACGCGTCGTGCCGATGCTAAGTTCCGGAGAATGAGCGAGAAGGAAGAGCAGGACCTGCCCATGAACGACGGGCCCTCGAAGCCGGCCATGCGCGAGGCGCTGGTGGCCGCCGCCTTCGAGCTCTTCCTGGAGCGCGGCTTCGAGCAGACGACGGTCGACGACATCGTCTCGCTCGCCGGTGTCGGCCGGCGCTCCTTCTTCCGCTACTTCCCGGCGAAGGAGGACGTGGTCTTCCCCGACCACGAACGCAGCCTCGCCGAGATGACCGAGTTCCTGGAGTCCGGCACCGGCGAGGAGGACCCGGTCAAGCACGCCTGCGCGGCGGCCCGCCTGGTTCTGCGGATGTACGCCGAGCAGCCCTCCTTCTCCGTCCAGCGCTACCGCCTCACCCGCAAGGTCCCCGGCCTGCGCGCGTACGAGCTGTCGGTGGTCTGGCGCTACGAGCACACCCTCGCCGCCTACCTGCGCGGCCGTTACGCCGACCGCCCGGACGGCCCGCTGCGCGCCGATGTGATCGCCGCCGCCGTGGTCGCCGCGCACAACCACGCCCTGCGCACCTGGCTGCGCTCGGGCGGCGAGAGCGACTGGGTGGCCGAGGTGGACGCGGCGATGGCCTTCGTCACCTCCACCTGGAGCGACCGCCCGGCCGACGCCGCCCCGGAGGGCGAGGACGCGGCCGATGACGTGGTGGTGCTGGTCGCCAGCCGCCGGGCCCCGCTCTGGCGGATGGTCCAGGGCATCGAGAGCGCCATCGGCGACACCCGCCGGGCCTGACGACGGCCTCGGCCTCGGCTATTCCTCCTCGGCCATTCCTCCGCAGCCTCGGCCGCTCCTCACAACTCACGCGTCCGCACAGCATCTTGACGGACCGTCACCACCATCTTCCGCTCGCCGCCGCCGGGTTGGGGCGACAGCCGCCCCGATGCACACGGTGAAGCCGGCGGAGGCGGACGCACGGGTGTGTTCTCCCCGGCGGTCCGCCTTTCCCTAAGGTGGTGCCACCCCGTCCGCGGGCGAGGGCCACGTCAGGTGACCGCCCGTGCCGGGGTGTGAGAGAGGAAAGGCGAACAGTGAGTCAGAACGAGGGCACTGCCGTGGAGTCGCTGTGGCCCGCCCCGGCGGCCCGACTCCCGGGGGCGACCGGCCCGATGCTGCGCCAGGAGCGGGCCGAGCGGACGCGGGGGCAGATCCTGCACTGCGCGGCACGGATCTTCGCCGAACGCGGGTACCAGCAGACCAGCATCAAGGACGTCGCGGACGAGGTCGCGATGACCAAGGGCGCCGTCTACTTCCACTTCCCCAACAAGCAGGCCCTCGCCATCGCGGTCGTCGACGAGCTGTACTCGCGCTGGCCGGTGACGCTGGAGGCGGTCCGCGGCAAGGGACTGTCCCCGCTGGACACCGCGATCGAGATGTTCAACGCGGCCAGCGTCGCGTTCCTGGACGACCCGATCATGCAGGCCGGCACCAGGCTGCAGAACGAGCGCGGCGCCGTCGACGTCGAACTGCCGCTGCCCTACGTCGACTGGACCAACCTGATCGCGACCCTGATGCACGAGGCCCGGGACCAGGGGCAGTTGGCCCCGCACATGGATCCGGACGTCGCCGCCCGGGTCGCCGTCGCGGCCTTCTTCGGCGCCCAGCACATCTCCCACAACCTGCACGGCCGCGCCGACTTCACCGAGCGCTGGCGCGAGGTGCGCGACACCCTCTTCCCCGCACTGCGCGCCCGCCCCTGAGCGGCCCACCATCCCGAGCCGATCCTGCCCCTCGGCGTGACGGCCCCGCTGCGGTGTGTCACGGGTGGCCGCAATGGCCGAGGCAGTCGCGCGAAGCCCCGGAAAACAAAGAGAACCCCAGATCAACTGGGGTTCTCTCGTCGGTGTCCGAGGGGGGACTTGAACCCCCACGCCCGATAAAGGGCACTAGCACCTCAAGCTAGCGCGTCTGCCATTCCGCCACCCGGACTAGGTGTCGCCCTCGCGGCTTCCGATCTCTCGTCCGTCGCGCTGACAGATGTAACTGTAGCAAAGATCGGCTTGGGGTCCCAAAACGGCTCCGGAGCGGACAGCCGGGCTGGTGGCGGGGGCAAGGGGCGGCCTGTGGCGGGGGTGTGACCAGCGGGTTTCGAGGGCGTGCGGGGGGTGGATCGGGATCGAGGGCTGGGGGAGGATGGGCGGACGTGCTCGTACGGCCCGGGAGCAGATCCCGGGGGTGGCGCGCTGGTGCGTCGGTGCGGGCCCAAGACGAGGAGTGACCGTGAGCGAGCGGAGCGAGTCGGCGGCGCCGAAGGTGACGGCTGAGTCGGAGGTCGCCGAGATCTGTCGCGATCTGATCCGGATCGACACCAGCAACTACGGGGACGGGTCCGGCCCGGGTGAGCGCAAGGCGGCCGAGTACGTGGCCGAGCAGCTCGCCGAGTTCGGGATCGAGCCGCAGATCTTCGAGTCGGCCAAGGGGCGGGCCTCGACCGTCGTCCGGATCGAGGGCGAGGACCGGTCCCGCCCGGGCCTGCTGATCCACGGCCACACCGACGTGGTGCCGGCCAACGCCGCGGACTGGACGTACGACCCCTTCGGCGGCGAGATCGCCGACGGCTGCGTCTGGGGCCGCGGCGCGGTCGACATGAAGGACATGGACGCGATGACCCTCGCGGTCGTCCGCGACCGGCTGCGCACCGGCCGCAAGCCCCCGCGCGACCTGGTGCTCGCCTTCCTCGCGGACGAGGAGGCCGGCGGCACGTACGGCGCCCGCTTCCTGGTGGACAAGCACCCGGAGCTGTTCGAGGGCGTCACCGAGGGCATCGGCGAGGTCGGCGGCTTCTCCTTCACCGTCAACGACCAGGCCCGGTTCTACCTGGTGGAGACGGCCGAGAAGGGCATGCACTGGATGCGCCTGACGGTCGAGGGCCGGGCCGGCCACGGCTCGATGGCGAACGACGACAACGCGATCACCGAGCTGTGCGAGGCCGTCGCCCGGCTCGGCCGCCACAAGTTCCCGCTGCGGATCACCCCCAGCGTGCGGGCCTTCCTCGACGAGCTGTCGGACGTGCTCGGGTACCGGCTGGACCCGGAGGACATGGACGAGGTGGTCCGGGTGCTCGGCGGCATCGCCAAGATGATCGGCACCACGTTCCGCAACACCGCCCAGCCGACCATGCTCGGCGCCGGCTACAAGGTGAACGTGATCCCCGGTCAGGCCACCGCCCACGTGGACGGGCGCTTCCTGCCCGGCTACGAGGAGGAGTTCCTCGCCGAGCTGGACAGCGTGCTCGGCCCGCGCGTGAAGCGGGAGAGCCTGCACTCGGACCGGGCGATCGAGACCGACTTCGACGGCGCGCTGGTCGAGGCGATGCAGACCGCGCTGCGCGCGGAGGACCCGATCGCCCGCGCGGTGCCGTACTGCCTGTCGGGCGGGACGGACGCCAAGTCCTTCCAGGACCTCGGCATCCGCTGCTTCGGCTTCGCGCCGCTGCAGCTGCCGCCGGAGCTGGACTTCGCCGGGATGTTCCACGGTGTGGACGAGCGGGTGCCGGTGGACGGGCTGAAGTTCGGCGTCCGGGTGCTGGACCGCTTCATCGACGCCTGCTGAACCTCAGCGGCCCGCTGATCAGGCGACTGGGTCGGCCCGCTCCCGTAGTGCCGGGGGCGGGCCGACCGCATTGTCGGAGCGCATGATTGTGGGACGGGTGGAAAGCGATCAACAGAAACGATTCTTCCCGTAATTCCAAGCCGGTCGTCTGTGCGAAGCATCACCGTTGAGGGTGAATGGGAAATCCACTCCGTACCCCGTTTGCCGCAGCGTCGTTCATCCCTGTGCAGCCCGCCGAACGGGTTGCGTTGTCCATACAGGAGGAATGATGAAGGTCAAGAAGATCGCCGCTGTCGCCGCCGCCACCGGTGGCCTGGTGCTCGCCGCCGCCGGTGTCGCGTCCGCTCACGGCGGTGCCGGTGCCGAGGGTGTGGCCGCGGGTTCCCCGGGTGTCGTCTCGGGCAACCAGATCCAGGTCCCGGTCCACGTGCCGCTGAACCTGTGCGGCAACACCGTCAGTGTGATCGGCGTGCTGAACCCGGCGTTCGGCAACCACTGCGCCAACGTCTGAGTCGGTCTCCGGGCCGCTGAGGCCCGTTGAGCCCGGCTCGGTACGGCCCCCGGGCGGCGGACGCGCCGCACCGGGGGCCTTCGCGTGCCCGGGCTCCGTTCAGGGGCGGGGCGGTTCAGGGGCACGGCGGTTCAGGGGCACGGCGGAGGGCTCGACAACGTTCGAACGCCACGATCGCTCGATCGGGTGAAGCTGCGTCGTTCGGCTCAACCTCCCCGTTTGCCCCTCGTTAACTCCTGTGCAGTCAAAGGCCTTGCGCGATTTCCGGATATACGGAAATTCCGACTTTCATACGGGTTCATGCCAAGGTCGCCACGCCGTCTCGAATACGTCAGGGGAAATCATGAGGAATGTAGCCAAGAAGGGGATCCTCACTGCCGTGGCCACCGGCAGCGTGCTGGCCTCGACCGCCGGCTACGCCTACGCGGCCGCCGAGGCGCAGGGGGGAGCCGCGGGATCACCGGGTGTCGCCTCGGGCAACTCGGTACAGGTGCCGATCGAGGTGCCGGTCAACGCCTGTGGCAACACGGTCGATGTGATCGGAGCGCTGAACCCGTCGTTCGGCAACCACTGCGCCAACGTCAGCGGCGGTCGCCACGCCGCCCCGCGGCCGGCCCAGGGCGGCCACTCCGGTGACAGTGCCGGCTCCGCCGCGGGTGCCACCCGCGGCTCCTCCGCCTCGGGGGCCGCCGCCAGTGGCACCGCGGCCGGCTCGCCCGGCGTGATCGCCGGCAACAGCGTCCAGGCCCCGGTGCACGTCCCGGTCAACGCCTGCGGCAACTCCGTGAACGTGGTCGGCGTCGGCAACCCGGCCTTCGGCAACGACTGCGTCACCGCGACCCATGCCGCCCCGAAGCCGACCGACGACTGCCCCGAGGGTCACGCCCCCTCCACCCCGCCGTCGACCGGTGGTGACACCGGCGCCGGCAACCCGCGCAACGGCGGCTCGTCCACCAGTGCCACCCCGAGCGCCCCGGCCGCCCAGCCGTCGAGCAACGGCGGCACCCAGGCCGTGCCGGCCGCAGCCCGCACCAACGCCCCGGCCGCGCCCGCCGCGCCCGCCGCGCAGAACGTCGCCGCGAACAGCGAGCTCGCCCACACCGGCGCCGGTGACGTCGAGATGCTCGGCGCCGCCGGGCTCGCGCTGCTGATCGGCGGCGGCGTGCTCTACCGCCGTGCCCGCGCCGGCGCCCGCTGAGTCGGCTCGTCCGACCCCCGCGAGCTGAGCACGCGAGCTGAGCATGCGAGCTGCGTCCGTGAGCTGAGCCCGCGGGCCGAACCCACCCGCTGTGCCCCCCGACCGCTCAGCGGCCCCCGTGGGTGAAGCGACCCGCCGACGAACAGAAGCACCCGCGGCCGCCCGGTGATCGGGTGGCCGCGGGTGCGTGAAAGCCCGGCGTGCGTTCGACTCGGGACGAGGCGCCGCCGCCCGTCACCAGCTCCGGACCTGCCGGATGATCCGCCGCTTCAACCGGACAGTCCGGCTGCCGTCGGGGAACAATCTCAGCCGGTCGAGCTCCCAGTGCCCGTACTCGGCGTGCTCGGTGAGCAGTTGGCGTGCCGCGTTGCGCGTGGTGCCGCGCGGCATGCGCAGCGACTGGTACTCGTACTCCGGCTGCCGGACCGGCTTCGGTGGGGTCAAAACGCTCCTCCTGAGGATCACCTGCACGCAAGCCTACGGCCTGCCCCGGACACTCGGCCCGGGTATTTCCGGCCGACCTCCCGCTCCGGTGCGGCGGTTCGACGGCTCCCGGCCCGGACGCTCGTCTGACAGTGCATCAGTTCTGTTGCTGCTGTGGAGGGGATACCCCGATACCGGCGCGCGAAGCGGCACCCGGACGGCCCCGCCGGACCGGCTGCGCGCCCTCTGCGCCCGCCCCGCGCCGGTTCTGCCGGTGGACAGACCGCACGAAATCGGACATCGGGGGGGAAGTTGCGGTGAAATCGCGGGTGTAGGTGACAACCGCTGTGCGTACCGGCGCCGCGGGGAGATAGCGTCTGCACCATGTCTGATGCCGCGCAGCCCACCATTGCCGAGGTACGCGCCGCCGCTGAGGCGGTCAAGGCCGCCATCGACCGTCATCTGGAAGCGGTGTCAAGCCCCAACGCAGCTGATGATCCCGCCGTGACGACTGCCTACGAGCAGCTCGCCACGGCGGCCATCGCCTACGACCAACTCCTGTACGAGGTCTACGACGAGGTCACCCCCTTCGAGATCCCCGGTGACGAGGGGCCGGGCGGCTACCACGGCCCGGAACAGCCCGAGGCGATCAGCGTGCTGATCCGCCGCGACTACCACGTGGTCGACCCCGAGCGGCTGCGCGCGCAGGCCGAACGGCTGGACGAGTCGCTGACCCCGGGCGGCGCCGGCGGCGTGAACGCCGCGATCGGCGTGCTGTTCGGCGAGTACGAGCCGGACGAGATCGCCGCCCGCAGCGAGGAGTTCGGCCTGGAGGAGGCGGACTCGACGCTCTGGGTCGCGGCGACCGAGCCGACCGATCCGGGGGAGTGGCTGCCGGAGCCCTTCGAGCACGCCGACCCGCAGCTGCTGATCTGCCGGTTCGACGTGAGCGAGGTCTACGACGACGAGGACCCGGACGACTGACATCGGACGAACGCGCGAAGGGCGGGCCCGGGGACTCCGGGCCCGCCCTTCACGCGTCCGCTAGTAGGGCGGATCAGTCCTCGACGACCGCGTTCTCCGCGAGGAGCGCCCTCAGCCGGGTGGTGCGCGGCTGCGCCGGGCGCTCGGCGACGGCCTGGGCGAGCGCCGGGCCCGCCGCGTGGACCACCGACAGGTGCCGCTCGCCGCGCCCGAAGGCCGTGTAGACCCACTGCCGGGAGAGCGCCGGCCCGGCGTCCTCCGGGACCACGACCACCGCGGCGGGCCAGCGGCGGCCCAGCGCCTGGTGGACGGTCAGCGCCCAGCCGTGCCGCAGCCGGCCGGCCTCCGCGGGCGGGACGGTCCGGCGGGAGCCGTCCGGGTACTCCAGGTGCAGTCCGGTGGCGTCGCCGTCCAGCACCCGGGCCGGGCGGGTGATCCCCGGGGCGGGGGACTCCACCACCCGGTCGCCCGGGTCGAACCCGCCGAACCGGCCGGGGCCGGGGTTCAGCCGGGCCTTCGCGGCGGCGTTCAGGGCGCGGGTGCCGGCCGGGCCGCCGTGGCCCGGGGTGAGCAGCACCACCTGCTCGGCGGGGATGCCGAGCGCGCGCGGGATGGAGTCGGTGAGCAGCTGTACGGCGCGGTGCACGGCCTCGCCGCCGTCCTTGGCGGTGAGGATGACCACCTCCTTCTCCGGCGCCTCGACCGGCTGCAGCTCGCCGACGCCGACGCCGGAGACCAGCTCGCCGATCGGGCCGAAGTCCGGGGTGCGGGAGGCCACCGCCGGGCAGGCCTTGGCGGCCAGCAGGTCGGCGAAGAACCGGCCGGGGCCGGCCGACCAGAGCTGCCCGGGATCCCCGCTGAGTACCAGTCGGGTGCCGTCGGCGAGCGACTCCAGGACGGTGGCGGCCAGTTCGACGTCCAGCAGCGGCGCGTCCAGCACGACCAGCAGGTCCAGGGCGAGCGTGCCGTCGGTGGCGCGGCCGGGGCCGGCCGTGCCGGACAGCAGCTCGGCGAGGGTCACCACCGGGGTCTCGGCCGAGACGAGGGCGTCGAAGGAGTCCCGGCCCTGGTCGGTCCAGGTGGCGCCCCAGGCGCGCAGCCCGAGCCCCTGGGCGGCGGCGAGCAGCGCGGCCGGTTCGGCCCGGGCGGCCTCACCTCCGGTGTGCAGCACCAGGGCGCTCTCGGCGACGGCCCGGATCAGGGCGGTCGCCGAGGAGGATGGGGCCGCTTCGGCGGCGGCCGCCCAGGCGGCGGGGCCGGGGGAAGCGGGCGCTTCAGCCTCCGCGCCCGACTCCGGGCTCGACTCGGCGCCCGCCTCCGAATCAGGCTCCGAATCCGTCTCCGTCGACGGTTCCTCGGTGTCCTGCTCCTCGACGTCCTCGCCCGGTACGAAGGTGGCCATCAGCTGGAGCAGCTTCTCGGCGAGGCTGTCCTCCGCCATCGCCAGCCCCTCCAGCGCGAGCAGCGTCCGGGTCGGCGGCTCGTCCTCGTCGCCGCCGGCCGTCTGCGCCTCGGGCCCGCTCAGCTCCTCCTGGAAGGGCAGCACCCGCCCGTCGGCGACGGCGTGCTGGACCGCGGCGGCCGGCTCCGGCATCCGGAGCCGTTCGAGCCCGGCGGCCACCTCGGACAACTCCTGGGCGGAGTGCCCGCGCAGCGCCGCCTGCTCCAGCAGCCAGACCACCAGGGCCTGGGCCCGGCGGGCGTCGTCCGGGCCGGCCTCGGCGCCGAGCAGCCCGCGGGCGAAGTGGTCCGCGTGCTCGGGGCGCACCCCGGGCAGCCCGAGGACCGCCCACGGGTCGGCGCGCAGCCGCTCGGCGGCGCCGTCGCCGAAGGCGGCCACCGCGGCGGCCGCCAGATCGGCGGGGGCGCCACCGGCGGTCAGCACCTCGACGGTCTCCTGGAGCACGTCCTCGCTCGGCGCGGCGGTTCGCATCGGCGGGGCGACCGGGGGAGCGGCCGGGGCAGCCAGAGCCGCCGGGGCGGCGGCCGGAGGAACCGCCGGCACCTCACCCGCGTCGGGCCCAGCACCCTCGGGTTCAGAGCCCTCGGGCTCGGACCCCGCCGACTCCGACTCCACCGACTCAGCCTCCGCCGGCTCGGCAGTCTTCGGCGCGGAGGGCCCGAGCCGGTGCGCCCCCGGCTTCGCCTCCTGCTGCTCGATCCGGCGGATCCGCGCCACGATGTCCGCGATCGCCGCCTTGTCGGGCGCCGCCGCAGCCTCCTCCGGAGCGCCGTTGCCCGTGCCACTCATCGTCGTCCGCTCCAAAGCTCACTCCACTGCACGTTCTGCACCGCACGTTCTGCACCGCATGTCCTGCGCTGCACGTTCCGCTCGACCACCCGACCCCGGGGCTACAGTTCCGTCCACCCCTGGTCCGGGTAGCGGTGCACCGGCGACGAGATGTCGTCCAGCGCGCCGCGGATCTCACCCGGAAGCGTAAGCGCCTCCACTGACAGTGCCGCCTGCAGCTGTGCCACCGTGCGCGCCCCGACCAGCGCGCTCGCCACCCCGGGACGGTCCCGGACCCAGGCCAGCGCGACCGCGAGCGGGCTGCTGGCGAGCCCGTCCGCGGCGGTGGCGACGGCGTCCACGATCCGCCGGGAGCGCTCCCCCAGGTAGGGCTGGACGAACCCGGACAGGTAGGGCGAGGCGCCGCGCGAGTCCTGCGGGACGGCGTGCCGGTACTTGCCCGTGAGCACCCCGCGGCCGAGCGGCGAGCCGGCCAGGATCCCGACCCCGGCGTCGAGGGCGGCGGGCAGCGCCTCGCGCTCGATGCCGCGCTGGAGCAGCGAGTACTCCAACTGGGCCGCGGCCAGCGGCATCCGGTCGTGGTGGGCGCGCTGCCAGGTGGCGGCCTTGGCCAGCTGCCAGCCGCTGAAGTCGCAGACCGCGGCGTAGCGGGCGCGGCCGGAGGAGACGGCGATGTCGAGGGCGCTGAGGGTCTCCTCGACCGGGGTCGTCGGGTCGAACGCGTGCACCTGCCACAGGTCGACGTAGTCGGTGCCGAGCCGGCGCAGCGAGGCGTCCAGGGCGGCGAGCAGGTGGCCGCGGGAGCAGTCGAACCGGCGGGCGGACTCCGGGACGCTGCCCGCCTTGGTGGCGATGACGAGTTCGGAGCGGGGGACGAGGCTGTCGGTGAGGCGGGAGATCAGGTACTCGGCGCCGCCGTCGGCGTACACGTCGGCGGTGTCGACCAGGTTGCCGCCGGCGTCGACGAACTCCTTGAGCTGCTCGGCGGCTTCGTGCTCGTCGGTGTCACGGCCCCAGGTCATGGTGCCGAGACCGAGGCGGGAGACCTGTAGGCCGGTACGGCCGAGGTGACGCTTTTCCATCGGACGGGCCCTCCACTGGCCGGTGGTACCGGTGGCCCCGGTAGCCCCGGTAAACGCGCAGGTGGGGAGTGCGCTCCCCACGTCGGCTGAGCGTAGCGGCCGGTCCCCGGGCAGGGGCGCAGACCCGCAGAACGATCAATGCGGCCGGTGTGACCCAGACCACCACTACCCGTCAGTAGCATGACCGGTGCGGACGCGGTTACGCTCGCCGGCAGGTCCCGCCCGACGTGCTGGCACGCCCGCCCGACCGGCCACGACGCCCGCCCGACTGGCCACCGGGCCCACCCGACTGGAAGGTTCGGCACATGCGACTCGGCATCAACCTCGGCTACTGGGGACTCGGCATGGACGCCGACAACATCGCGGTGGCCCAGGAGGCCGACCGGCTCGGCTACTCGGTCTGCTGGGCGGCGGAGGCGTACGGCTCGGACGCCGCGACGGTGCTGAGCTTCGTCGCCGCGAAGACCGAGCGGATCGACGTCGGTTCGGCCATCTTCCAGATCCCGGCCCGCACCCCGGCGATGACCGCGATGACCGCCGCGACCCTGGACACCCTGTCCGGCGGCCGCTTCCGGCTCGGCCTCGGCGTCTCCGGCCCGCAGGTCTCCGAGGGCTGGTACGGCGTGAAGTTCGACAAGCCGCTCGCCCGCACCCGCGAGTACGTGGAGATCATCCGCAAGGCGATGTCCCGCGAACGCCTGGTGCACGAGGGCGCGCACTGGACCCTGCCGCTGCCCGGCGGGCCGGGCAAGCCGATCAAGCTGACCGTGCACCCGGTGCGCGAGCAGATCCCGCTGTACATCGCCGCGATCGGCCCGAAGAACCTGGAGCTGACCGGCGAGATCGCCGACGGCTGGCTCGGCATCTTCTTCTCGCCCGAGCACTCCGCGCTGTCCCTCGACGCGCTCACGGCCGGCCGGGCCAAGGCCGGGAGGACGCTGGACGGCTTCGACCTCTGCCCGACCGTGAACATCGCGGTCGGCGAGGACATCAAGGCCGGGGTCGACGGCCTGCGCTCCTACGCCGCGCTCTACATCGGCGGCATGGGCAGCAAGGAGAAGAACTTCTACAACCAGCTGACCCGGCGCATGGGTTACGAGCAGGCGGCCGACGAGATCCAGGAGAAGTACCTGGCCAAGGACTACGCGGGCGCCGCGGCCGCCGTCCCGCACGACCTGATCGACGCCACCTCGCTGATCGGCGACACCGCCCGGATCGCCGACCGGATGCAGGCCTACGCCGACGCCGGCGTCACCACGCTGACCCTGGCCCCGTCCGGCTTCACCCTGGACGAGCGGATCCAGGCGCTGCGCACCGGCGTCGAGGCGCTGGAGCGGGCCGGACTCGCCTGATCCGATGAAGCGGGCCGGACTCGCCTGATCCGCCGGACGGGGCCGAGCGGCACTACAGCCAGTCGTGTCGCTTGAACACCCGGTGCAGCACCACGCAGACCAGCGCCATCAGCGACAGCACCGCCGGGTACCCCCAGGGCTCGTGGAGTTCGGGCATGTCGTCGAAGTTCATCCCGTACACGCCCGCGATCATGGTCGGTACGGCGGCCAGCGCCGCCCAGGCCGAGATCTTCCGCATGTCGTTGTTCTGCTGCACGCTCACCTGCGCCAGGTTGGCGCCGAGGATGTCGGACAGCAGCCGGTCCATGCCGTCCACCTGGTCGTTCACCCGGGCCAGGTGGTCGGCGACGTCCCGCAGGTAGGGGGCGGTCTCCGGCTGGACGAAGGGGGCGCCGCGCTCCAGCCGCAGCATCGGCTCCAGCAGCGGGGAGACGGCCCGGCGGACGGTCATCACCTGGCGCTTGTAGCCGTAGATCCGCCCGGCGGTGTCGCGGCCGACCCGGCCGGGGGCGAAGACGTCCGCCTCCAGTTCGTCCAGGTCGACCTGGAGCGCGGTGGCCACCTCGACGTAGCCGTCCACCACCGTGTCGCAGACCGAGTGCAGCACCGAGCTGGGCCCGTAGCGCAGCAGTTCGGGTTGCTGTTCGAGGCGGGCCCGCAGGCCGCTGAGCGGGGTGTCCTCGCCGTGCCGGACGGTCATCACGAAGTCCGGGCCGAGGAAGACCATCACCTCGCCGCAGGTGACGGCGCGGGTGTCGGCGTGGTGGCCGAGGGTCTTGAGGGCGACGAACAGCGAGCCCTGGTAGGCCTCGACCTTGGGGCGCTGGTGGGCGCTGACGGCGTCCTCGACGGCCAGCGGGTGCAGCGCGAACTCCTTGCCGACCCGGTCGAGTTCCTCGGTCGTCGGTTCGAAGAGGCCCATCCAGACGAAGGCTCCGGGCCCGGCCTCGCGGGCGGCGGTGAGCGAGTCGGTCAGGTCCTCGGAGGCCCCGAGCCGGCGGCCGTCCCGGTACGCGGCGCAGTGGACGATCATGCGGGCCATTGTCACCCGGGGGCGCCCGCCGGGCCGGGATGCGGGCCGGGAGCCGGGCTGGCGGGCGGAGGCGAGCCCCGCGCGACGGGCTTCGCGCGACGAACCCCGCGTACGGACCCCGGCCACCGGTCGCCCAACCGCACTCCACGGCGGACTCCGGAGGCCGTAGGCTAAGCCCCATGCCCACCCTGCTGCTCGTCCGTCACGGCCGCTCGACCGCGAACACCGCCGGGATCCTGGCCGGTTGGACCCCCGGCGTGGACCTGGACGACACCGGGCGCGCGCAGGCCGCCGCGCTGGCCGGGCGGCTGGCCGGGGTCCCGCTGGCACGCGCCGTCAGCAGTCCGCTGGAGCGCTGCCGGCAGACCCTGGAGCCGCTGCTCGCCGCCCGCCCCGAGCTGGGCGCACCCGCCGAGGACGAGCGGCTGGGGGAGTGCCACTACGGCGAGTGGACCGGCCGCCCGCTGGCCGAGCTGGCCAAGGAGCCGCTCTGGCGCACGGTGCAGGACCACGCCGCCGGGGCGGCCTTCCCGGGCGGCGAGTCGCTGCGCGAACTGAGCCACCGTACGGTCGACGCGGTCCGGGAGTGGAACGCGAAGATCGCCGCCGAGCACGGCGAGGACGCGGTCTGGCTGGCCTGCTCGCACGGGGACGTGATCAAGGCGGTGGTGGCCGACGCGCTCGGCCTGCACCTGGACCACTTCCAGCGGATCAGCGTCGAGCCCTGCTCGGTCACCGCGATCCGCTACACCCCGCACCGGCCCTTCGTGCTCAGAATGGGCGACACCGGCGACCTCTCCTCGCTGGCCCCCAAGCCCTCCGCCGCCCCGGCCACCCCGGCCGGCGATGCGGTGGTCGGCGGCACGGCCTGAGCGGCGCCGCCCGCCGGGCACGCCCCGCCCGGCACCCCCGGACCGCCCCGCACACCCCGCCCGGACGGCGCGCGACACCGCCCGGGCCCGCGGGTGCCACCCCGTCCGCGGCCCCCGGCTCGGCTCCCCGACCGGGGCCCGGAGGTCGTAGGGTGACTGGTGAGTGCCCCGCAGTTGGACCACCCGCTCGACCACCCGCCCAGCTGGACAACCCCGCGATCCCCCATGGCGGATCCGCACCGACCGACACGATCCGGAGCTAGAGCGTGCCCCGTCAGGTCTTCTTCTACGACCAGCCCGAACGGTTCGTGGCCGGCACCGTCGGCCAGCCCGGCGCCCGGGCGTTCTACCTGCAGGCCAGCGCCCGGGGCCGGATCACCAGCGTGCTGCTGGAGAAGAACCAGGTCGCCGCCCTCGCCGAGCGGATCGAGGAGGTCCTGGACGAGGCGCTGCGGCGCAGCGGGGGCGACTCCGCCATCCCGGCCGCCGCGCCCAAGGACCTGCTCGACACCGCCCCGCTGGACCTCCCGCTGGAGCAGGAGTTCCGGGTCGGCACCATGGCCCTGGCCTGGGACAGCGTGGACGCCTGCCTGGTGGTCGAGGCCCAGGCGCTGGTGGAGGCGGACGAGGAGGAGGACGGCGAGGAGCCGGTCTTCCAGGACGACGAGAACGGCCCGGACATGCTGCGGGTGCGGCTCTCCGGCGCGATGGCCCGGGTGTTCGCCAAGCGTGCGCTGGACCTGGTCGCGGCCGGCCGCAAGCCCTGCCCGTTCTGCAACCTGCCGCTCGACCCGGAGGGCCACCTGTGCCCGCGCGCGAACGGCTACCGGCGCTGAACACCGAGACCCCGCCGCAGGCCGACCCGGCCGCGGCCGCCGCCCTCGCCGCCGACGTGCCCACCGCCCTCGCCCTGCTGCGCCGGGGCGGGCTGACCGTGCACGGCCGCCTCACCGAGGCCTCCAACGCCGCGCTGTACTGCACCGTCGAGCACGACGGGCTGAGCGCCCAGGCCGTCTACAAGCCGGTGGCCGGGGAGCGCCCGCTGTGGGACTTCCCGGACGGCACGCTGGCCGGGCGCGAGGTCGCCGCGTACGAGGTGTCCGCGGCGACCGGCTGGGGGCTGATCCCGCCGACCGTGCTGCGCGACGGGCCGCACGGGCCGGGCATGGTGCAGCTGTGGGTCGAGCCGGACCCGGAGGCCGAGCCGCTGCTGGCGCTCCAGGACCCGGCGGGCCCGGAGGAGGGCTGGCTGCCGATCGTCCGGGCCGAGGTCGAGGGCGGCCGCACCGCGCTGCTGGTGCACCACGACGACCGGCGGCTGCGCCGCCTCGCCGTACTGGACGCGGTGCTCAACAACGCCGACCGCAAGGGCGGCCACCTGATTCCGGCCGCCGACGGCCGGGTGTACGGCATCGACCACGGCGTCACCTTCAACACCGAGGGCAAACTGCGGACCCTGCTCTGGGGTTGGGCGGGCGACCCGCTGCCCGCCGAGGCGCTGGAGGTGCTGGCCGGGCTGGCCGAGCAGCTGGAGGGGGCGCTGGCCGAGCGGCTGGCCCCGCACCTGACCGCCGCCGAACTGGACGCCACCCGCGCCCGGGTGGCCGGGCTGCGCGGTTCGGGCCGGCACCCGCTGCCGTCGCAGGACTGGCCCGCGATCCCCTGGCCGCCGGTGTGACAGAGGTTCCGACGGGGCGGTGCAGGACGGCACGGCGGCCGGTGGTCTGGACCTGTCGCCGGAACAGGTCGCACACTGCTCCGATGGACGTGCGACGGACCACCCCCACCCCCCGAACCGCGCCGGACCTGCCGTTGCACCGCCTGCAGGTCCCACTGCCCCACGTACTGCCCTTCGCGATCGGCAGTTTCGACGCGATCGGCCCGCTCTCCCGGGCCACCTTCCCCCACCGCCACTCCTTCCACGAGATCGTCCTGGTCACCGGCGGCCACGGCGCCCACGTCCTGGACCTGGTCCACCGGCCGCTGGCGCCACCGCAGTTGTGCGTGATCACACCCGGCCAGGTGCACCACTGGGCGGACCTGGAAGGGCTCGCCGGCCGGGTCGTCCTGTTCAACGAGGACTTCCTGCTGGGCCACCCGCAGGACCTCGCCGCGCTGCGCGCCCTGGCCACCCGCCCCGCCATCGTGCTCGGCGAACAGGCCGGTGCCATCGCCGGGTTGCTCGCCGACATGGAGCAGGAGTACCTGACGAGGGCGCCCGGCTACCAGGGCGTGCTGCGGGCCAGTCTGCACATCCTGATCGTCCGGGCGCTGCGCGCCTGCACCCCGGACGACCGGCCCGCGGTCCCGACCCGGCCGGCCGAACTGGCCGCCGCCTTCACCCGGTTGATCGCCAAGCCGGGCGGAGTGCGGCACTCGGTCGCCTCCACCGCCCAGGAACTCGGCGTCTCCCCGGGGCACTTGCAGACCCTGGTCAAGCAGGCGACCGGCCGCACCCCGGGCGGACTGATCCGCCGGCAGCAGACCTTGGAGGCCAAACGGCTGCTCGCCTGCACGGATTTGACGATACGTCAGGTCGCCAAGGAGGCGGGCTTCGCGGACCCGGCGTACTTCTGCCGCTTCTTCCGGCGGGAGACCGGGATGACCCCGGGGGAGTTCCGGGCCCGGGTCGACGGAAATCACCACGATCCCCGGATCATGTCCATCGCCGTCGCTCCGGACGGTCCGTAACGTCACTACTGGCCACCGGCGGTCGGGCCAGCGCGCGGACGGCGGCCGGTTCGGCCCTTGTCATGCCCCCACCAAGGCAAGGGCCACCCCCACCCCCAGCGAAGGATCCACCGGAAGGAGACGGCGCATGCCCCCGTCCGACGGCATGATCAGCCGCAAGACCGTCCTGAAGGCCGCCGCCGCGCTCGGAGTCGCGCCGCTGCTGGTCGGCGGCGGAGTCGCCCTGGCCCGGGAGCAGGCCGGCACCGGCCGCACCCCCGGCCTGACCCCCGAGTGCCACGACGGAGACGACCCCACCATCGAGCAGACCGAGGGGCCGTACTTCAAACCCGACTCCCCGCTGCGCAGCTCGATGGTGGACGACGGCCCGGGCACCCGGCTGAGCGTCAGCGGCTACGTCTTCGGCCGCGCCTGTCGGCCCATCTCCGGTGTGCTGCTGGACTTCTGGCAGGCCGACGACGGCGGGAACTACGACAACGCCGGCTACACCTTCCGCGGCCACCAGTTCACCGACGCCAACGGCGCGTACCGGCTGGACACCATCGCCCCCGGCCTCTACCCGGGCCGCACCCGGCACCTGCACGTCAAGCTCCAGGCCCCCGGCCGCCCGATCCTGACCACCCAGCTCTACTTCCCGGGCGAGCCGCGCAACAACACCGACACCATCTTCGACGCCCGGCTGCTGATGAACGTCCAGCAGAACGGGCCCGGCGAGACCGCCACCTACGACTTCGTCCTGGACGTGCCCCAGACCCCGGGCACCCCGAGCCCGACGCCCACGCCCACGCCCACCGCCACCCCGACCGGCGGGCCCAGCACGCCGCCGGGCGGCAGTTGGACGGCCGGCCGGGCGTACAACGCGGGCGACCGCGTCACCTACTCCGGCGCCTCCTACGTCTGCCTCCAGGCGCACACCGCCATGGCGGGCTGGGAGCCGCCGAACGTGCCGGCCCTCTGGCAGCGGTCGTAGCGGCTCCGGTCGTTTGCCAGGGGAGCCGGGCGCCCGGTCGGCGGCAGGGTCGACCGGGCGCTCACCCGTGTCCGCAAACGAACAGATCGAGTCATAAGCCCGGAACGGAACGCGCTTTATCAGTCGGGAAGCGGTCGGGCAATGACAGGAAGCGAATCCAGTCGATCTTTGTTACTGGTTAGGCTTTCAAATGTTCTCAAGGTTAAAGTCGATCCCATGCATGCCTGGCCCGCCTCCGAGGTTCCCGCCCTGCCTGGTCAGGGGCTTCCCCTCCGTATCTTCGACACCGCAGCGGGTACGGTCCGCGAGGTGGTGCCGCAGGACGGCACCGCCCGGATCTACGTCTGCGGCATCACTCCCTACGACGCGACCCACATGGGCCACGCCGCCACCTACAACGCCTTCGACCTGGTGCAGCGGGTCTGGAAGGACGCCGGCCACGACGTCCTCTACATCCAGAACGTGACCGACGTGGACGATCCGCTGCTGCAGCGTGCCGTCGAGACCGGCCAGGACTGGGTGGCCCTCGCCGAGCGCGAGACGGCCCTGTTCCGCGAGGACATGACCGCCCTGCGGCTGCTCCCGCCGGCCCACTACGTCGGCGCCGTCGAGTCGATCCCGTGGATCGTCCCGATCGTCCAGAAGCTGCTGGCCTCCGGCGCCGCCTACAAGGTGGACGAGGACATCTACTTCTCGGTCGACGCCGACCCGCACTTCGGCGAGGTCTCCGGCCTCACCCGCGAGGCCATGCGCCCGGTCTTCGCCGAGCGCGGCGGCGACCCGGACCGCCCCGGCAAGCGCAACCCGCTGGACGCCCTGCTCTGGCTGGCCGCCCGCCCGGGCGAGCCCGCCTGGGACACCGAGCTCGGCCACGGCCGCCCCGGCTGGCACATCGAGTGCGTCGCCATCGCCCTGCAGTACCTGGGCATGACCTTCGACATCCAGGGCGGCGGCAGCGACCTGTCCTTCCCGCACCACGAGATGGGCGCCTCGCACGCCCAGACCGCCACCGGCTCGCACCCGTACGCCAAGGCGTACGTGCACGCCGGCATGGTCGCGCTGGACGGCCAGAAGATGTCCAAGTCCCGCGGCAACCTGGTCTTCGTCTCGGCCCTGCGCCGCGAGGGCGTCGACCCGGCGGCGATCCGCCTGGCGCTGCTCTCGCACCACTACCGCGCGGACTGGGAGTGGACCAAGGCCGTCCTGGACGAGGCCGTCGAGCGCCTCGCCCGCTGGCGGGCCGCCGTCTCCCGGCCGGACGGCCCGGCCGCCGAGCAGCTGCTCGCCGAGATCCGCACGGCGCTGGCGGACGACCTGGACGCGCCCGCCGCGCTGGCCGCCGTCGACCGCTGGGCCGCCCAGCAGGAGACCGCGGGCGGCACCGACATCGGCGCGCCCGGCCTGGTGTCCCGCACGGTGGACGCCCTGCTCGGCGTCGCGCTGTAGGTCGGGTCGAGCACAGCAACGCCGAAGGGGCGCCGGGACTTCGAGTCCCGGCGCCCCTTCGGCGTTCCCCGGCCCGCGAGGGCCGGGGGCGGAGTCGGTGAGGACTACTCCTCCTCGGCCCCCTCCTGGCTCTCCCGGGTCGTGCCCGGTCCCTCCGGCTCGGCCGGCCGCTCCGCCGTCGCGTGCCCGGACACCGGCTTCTCGCCGGTCGGGCCGACGTTCTCCCGGCGGCGCAGATAGCGCTCGAACTCGCGCGCGATCGCGTCCCCGGAGGCCTCCGGCAGCTCCGCGGTGTCCTGCGCCTCCTCCAGCTGCTGGACGTACTCGGCCACCTCGCTGTCCTCGGCGGCCAGCTGGTCCACGCCCAACTGCCAGGCCCGGGCGTCCTCGCCGAGCTCGCCCGGCGGGATGCGCAGGTCCAGCAGGTCCTCCAGCTTGTTGAGCAGCGCCAGCGTGGCCTTGGGGTTGGGCGGCTGGGCGACGTAGTGCGGCACCGCGGCCCACAGCGTCACGGCCGGCACCCCGGCGTGGGTGCAGGCCTCCTGCAGCACCCCGACGATCCCGGTCGGGCCCTCGTAGCGGCTCTCCTCCAAGTCCAGCCGACGGGCCAGGTCCGGGTCCGAGGTGACCCCGCTGACCGGCACCGGGCGGCTGTGCGGGGTGTCGCCGAGCAGTGCGCCCAGGATCACCACCAGCTCGACGCCCAGCTCGTGGGCGAAGCCGAGCAGCTCGTTGCAGAAGGAGCGCCAGCGCATGCTGGGCTCGATCCCGCGGACCAGCACCACGTCCCTGGTCACCGGCTCGGTCACCCGGACCACCGAGAGCCTGGTGGTCGGCCAGGTGATCCGGCGGACGCCGCCGTCCAGCCAGACCGTCGGACGGTTGACCTGGAAGTCGTAGTAGTCCTCGGCGTCCAGGGCGGCGAACACCTTGCCGCCCCAGGTGTCGTCCAGGTGCGCCAGGGCCGCGGAGGCGGCGTCGCCCGCGTCGTTCCACCCCTCGAAGGCGCAGACCATCACCGGGTCGATCAACTCGGGAACATCTTCCAACTCGATCACCCAGCGTCTCCCTCCGGTCGGCGGTCGGACCGGCACCGCCTCGGCTGGCCTGCCGGGGCAACGACGGGCCGGCACCCGCCTGTCGAACCTCTCGTCTCCCATGGAACGGCTCGCTCCATGGTCCCTACCTGCCCAGCCTACGGGCTTTGATGCGCATGGCGGCCGGGCACCGGGACAGTCTGGGGGAGCGGGCCGCCATGATCCAGCGGATATCCGGCCCGCGACGGCTGACCGAGCGTCAGGCGGCCCGGGGCGGACCCACGGTGCCTGACCGGGCACGCAGGGTCAGGGGGCGTGCCGGGCGCGGCGGCGCGATGATGGGGGCGGGGGCCGGGCGGAAGGGGCCGACCGATGAACCGATGGCTGTGGATCGGCGCGGGTGCGGGCGCGGCGGCGCTGGCCGGGACCGCGCTGCTGGCGGCGGACCGGGCCGGGCGCCGGCTGCCGGTCGAGCACGTCACCGAGGGCGGGCTGGAACTCGCCCAGCCGCCCGGCGCGGTCTGGGAGGTGCTGACCGACATCGACCTGTACCCGGCCTGGCGCCCGGGCCTCACCCACGTCGAGCGGCTGCCCGCCGGGGCCGGCGGCCGACCGCGCTGGCGCGAGTACGACCGGCACGGGCACACCACCTACGAGGTGGTGGCCAGCGAGGCCCCGCACCGCCTGGTGACCGGCATTGCCGACCCGGACCTGCCCTACGGCGGCACCTGGACGTACCGGCTCACCCCGGCGGGGCCCGGCTGCTCGCTGACCGTCACCGAGCACGGCGAGGTCCGCAAGCCGCTGTACCGGGCCGTCGCCCACTACCTGTCCGGCGAGGACGCCACCGTGCACCGCTACCTGGGCGCCCTGGCCCACCGGATGGCCGCCTGAGCGCCCCAGCAGGGCCTACGAGGCGTCCACCCAGCCCCGGCGGTACGCTGCCCAGTTCTCCGGCGTCGCGGCGAAGTCCACGTACAGCGCGACCCCGAAGTCGGCCCGGTTCAGGTCCTGGCGGCCCAGGCCCAGCCGGACGCCGCGGACGGCCGCCGGGACGGTCTCGGCGTCGCCGTGGTGGCCGGGCTTGTCGTCCCAGAAGAACGGCAGCCCGATCAGCAGGTCGACGTCCGCCGGGGTGGCCTCCAGGGCCAGTTCGGTCTGCTGGGCGACGTAGCCGCCGTACAGCGGCTCGGTCGGCATCGAGGTGTCGTAGGTCATCACCGCGATCTGGTCGACCCGGCGGGCGGTGGCGCGGAAGTACTCCTGGTCCCACCACTTGCCGTGGCCGGTGAGCAGGATGCCGGCCGTGTGCAGGCCGGGCACCGGGTCGATCTGCGGGGCGGCGACCGACAGCTTCGCGCCGCGGGCGGCCGTCACCGGGCGGACCTGGTCGAGCAGGGCCAGCCAGCCGGCGTTGCCCGGGCGGATCGGCTCCATGTCGAAGTGCACGCCGTCGAAGCCCTGGTCCAGCACCTGGCCGGCGGCGGCGGTGATCCGGTCCCGGGTGGGCGCGTCGTCGAGGTCCAGGGCGTCCCGCTCCGGCTTCACCTCGTCGCCCAGCCAGCCCTGCAGCCGCACCCCGGGCAGCGCCCGGTGGGCGGCCTCGGTGAACCAGCGGGCCTGCGGGTGGACGGACGGCGGCAGCGAGCCGTCGTGCTCCAGCGGGCCGGTGTGCACGTACAGGTCGCGCACGCCGGTGCCGGCCAGCTGCCGGGCCAGTGCGGCGATGTCGGCGTCGGTCTTGCGGCCGTCCACCCAGGCGTGGCCGAGCCAGACGGCGTCCCGGCCCCGGGTGCGGGCCTCGGCGGCCGGTTCACCCGAGTAGTGCAGTCGGATCGCGATGAACACGGAGCCCAGCGCGGCGACCGGC
Source organism: Kitasatospora sp. NPDC058162 (assembly GCF_042884005.1). Lineage (NCBI taxonomy): Bacteria > Bacillati > Actinomycetota > Actinomycetes > Kitasatosporales > Streptomycetaceae > Kitasatospora > Kitasatospora sp. NPDC058162. The sequence continues at coordinate 56,259 of NZ_JBHVUS010000025.1, read as the reverse complement.
ACGGCCGCCGCCAGCACCAGCGCGAGCAGGGCCCGGCGCCACCAGGACCAGCGCCTCCAGCGGTCGCGCAGCGCCCGGAACGGAGCCGTCGCGGCCCGCCCGATCCGCCGCGCGCCGGTCCCGAATCGGGCCACGCGGTTGCTCCCCCCTTGCGGTCGAGCGTTCAGGATACGGAATGCACGGCAGGCCGGGCCGCGGGCCGGATACCCTGGCCACGTGTGGGCCCGAGCAAGCGGGCCCGCAAAGCCGACAGCCGTCGCACCAGGGAGACGCCCCATGGCCACTGCAGCCGACCCGTCCATCACTCAGCAGAGTCGCGCGAACGCGCTGCGTGAAGCGCTCGCCACCCGGGTGGTGGTGGCCGACGGAGCGATGGGCACCATGCTCCAGGCGCAGGACCCGACGCTGGAGGACTTCCAGAACCTCGAAGGCTGCAACGAGGTCCTCAACATCACCCGGCCGGACATCGTGCGCTCCGTCCACGAGGCCTACTTCGCGGTGGGCGTGGACTGCGTCGAGACCAACACCTTCGGTGCCAACTTCTCCGCCCTGGGCGAGTACGAGATCGCCGGGCGCATCTTCGAGCTGTCCGAGGCCGGCGCCCGGATCGCCCGCGAGGTGGCCGACGCCCACGCCGCCGACGGCCGCACCCGCTGGGTGCTCGGCTCGATCGGCCCCGGCACCAAGCTGCCGACCCTGGGCCACGCCCCGTACGAGACGCTGCGCGACGGCTTCCAGCAGAACGCGGCCGGCCTGATCGCGGGCGGCGCCGACGCGCTGCTGGTGGAGACCAGCCAGGACCTGCTGCAGACCAAGGCCGCGATCCTCGGCTCCAAGCGCGCCCTGGCCGAGGCCGGGCTGGACCTCCCGGTGCTGGTGCAGGTCACGGTGGAGACCACCGGCACCATGCTGCTCGGCTCCGAGATCGGCGCCGCGCTCACCGCGCTGGAGCCGCTCGGCGTCGACTACATCGGCCTCAACTGCGCCACCGGCCCGGCCGAGATGAGCGAGCACCTGCGCTACCTGGCCAAGAACGCGAGGATCGGCCTGTCCTGCATGCCGAACGCGGGCCTGCCGGTGCTCGGCAAGGACGGCGCCCACTACCCGCTCTCCCCGGCCGAACTGGCCGAGGCGCACGACGTGTTCACCCGGGAGTACGGCCTCTCGCTGGTCGGCGGCTGCTGCGGCACCACCCCCGAGCACCTGCGCCAGGTGGTGGAGAGGGTCCAGGGCCGTCCGATCGTGCGGCGCGAGCCGCAGCCGGAGCCCGCGGCCTCCTCGCTGTACCAGGCGGTGCCGTTCCGCCAGGACACCTCGTACCTGGCGATCGGCGAGCGCACCAATGCCAACGGCTCGAAGAAGTTCCGCGAGTCGATGCTGGCCGGCGACTGGCAGGCCTGCGTGGAGATCGCCCGGGACCAGATCCGGGACGGCTCCCACCTGCTGGACCTGTGCGTCGACTACGTCGGGCGCGACGGCGTCGCCGACATGAAGGAGATCGCGGGCCGGCTGGCCACCGCCTCCACCCTGCCGATCGTGCTGGACTCCACCGAGCCGCCCGTGCTGCGGGCCGGCCTGGAGGCGCTCGGCGGCCGCGCGGTGCTCAACTCGGTCAACTACGAGGACGGCAACGCCCCCGACTCGCGCTTCGGGCAGATCGCCTCGCTGGCCCGCGAGCACGGCGCCGGCCTGATCGCGCTGACCATCGACGAGCAGGGCCAGGCCCGCACCGCCGACCTGAAGGTCGAGATCGCCGAGCGGCTGATCGCCGAACTCACCGCCGACTACGGCATCGACGAGGGCTCGATCCTGGTCGACTGCCTCACCTTCACCCTGGCCACCGGCCAGGAGGAGTCCCGCCGGGACGGCATCGAGACCATCGAGGCGATCCGCGAACTCAAGCGCCGCCACCCGAAGGTGCAGACCACCCTCGGCCTGTCGAACATCTCCTTCGGCCTCAACCCGGCCGCCCGCGTGGTGCTCAACTCGGTCTTCCTGCACGAGTGCGTGGAGGCCGGCCTGGACTCGGCGATCGTGCACGCCTCCAAGATCCTGCCGATCTCCCGGATCCCCGAGGACCAGCGCGAGGCCGCCCTGGACCTCGTGTACGACCGCCGCCGGGACGGATACGACCCGCTCCAGCGCCTGCTGGAGCTGTTCGAGGGCGTCTCCACCGCCTCGGTCAAGGCCTCCAAGGCGCAGGAGCTGGCCGCGCTCCCGCTGGACGAGCGGCTGCAGCGCCGGATCATCGACGGCGAGCGCAACGGCCTGGAGGCCGACCTGGACGAGGCCCTGACCGCGCGCCCGGCGCTGGAGATCATCAACGACACCCTGCTGTCCGGCATGAAGGTGGTCGGCGAGCTGTTCGGCTCCGGCCAGATGCAGCTGCCGTTCGTGCTCCAGTCCGCCGAGGTGATGAAGACCGCGGTGGCCCACCTGGAGCCGCACATGGAGAAGTCCGACAGCGAGGGCAAGGGCACCATCGTGCTGGCCACCGTCAAGGGCGACGTCCACGACATCGGCAAGAACCTGGTCGACATCATCCTGTCCAACAACGGCTACAACGTGGTCAACCTGGGCATCAAGCAGCCGGTCTCGGCGATCCTGGACGCCGCGCAGGAGCACAAGGCGGACGTGATCGGGATGTCCGGCCTGCTGGTGAAGTCCACCGTGATCATGAAGGAGAACCTGGAGGAGCTGAACCAGCGCAAGCTGGCCGCCAGCTTCCCGGTGATCCTCGGCGGCGCCGCCCTGACCCGCGCCTACGTGGAGCAGGACCTGCACGAGATCTACGAGGGCGAGGTCCGCTACGCCCGGGACGCCTTCGAGGGCCTGCGGCTGATGGACGCGCTGATCGCGGTCAAGCGCGGCGTGCCCGGCGCGGCCCTGCCGGAGCTCAAGCAGCGCCGGCACGCCAGGGTCGAGGTGGCGGAGCCGGAGCCCGAGGTCAACCTGGGCCAGATCCGCTCGGACGTCGCGCTGGACAACGCGCTGCCCAGCCCGCCGTTCTGGGGCGACCGGATCGTCAAGGGCATCCCGTTCGCCGACTACGCCTCCTGGCTGGACGAGGACGCGCTGTTCAAGGGCCAGTGGGGCCTCAAGGCCGCGCGCAGCGGCGAAGGCCCGTCCTACGAGGAGCTGGTGGAGACCGAGGGCCGGCCGCGGCTGCGGGCCTGGCTGGACCGGCTGCAGACCGAGGGCTGGCTGGAGGCGGCCGTGGTCTACGGCTACTACCCGGCCAACTCCAAGGGCGACGACCTGATCGTCTTCCACGAGGACGGCACCGAGCGGACCCGCTTCACCTTCCCCCGCCAGCGGCGCGGGCGCCGGCTCTGCCTGGCGGACTTCTTCCGCCCGGAGGAGTCCGGCGAGCGGGACGTGGTCGGCCTCCAGGTGGTCACCATGGGCAACCGGATCTCGGAGGCGGCCAACGAGCTGTTCGCCGGGAACTCCTACCGCGACTACCTGGAGCTGCACGGCCTCTCGGTTCAACTGGCCGAGGCGCTGGCCGAGTTCTGGCACGCCCGGGTCCGCTTCGAGCTGGGCTTCTCCGGCGAGGACCCGCAGGACGTCAAGGACATGTTCGCGCTCAAGTACCGGGGCGCCCGCTTCTCGCTCGGCTACGGGGCCTGCCCCGAGCTGGAGGACCGCGCCAAGATCGCCGAGCTGCTCAAGCCGGAGCGGATCGGCGTGGTGCTCTCCGAGGAGTTCCAGCTCCACCCGGAGCAGTCCACCGACGCGATCGTGATCCACCACCCCGAGGCCAAGTACTTCAACGCGCGGTAACCCTGACGCCCTGCTCCGTTCGCTCTTTCCGGGCGAAGCGGGCGTAAGCTGGATGATCCTGAACGGGCCGGTCCGCTCACCAGCGGGCCGGCCCGTGCCATCCCCGGGAACGTCCTGGGCGCAGCCGGAAGGACCCGCCATGACCACCAGTTCCACCGCCGTCCAGGCGCTCGACCACGGGTACGACCGGGGCCTTCAGGCGGTGCTGCTGGACATGGACGGGACGCTGGTGGACACCGAGGACTTCTGGTGGCAGGCCGAGGTCACGCTCTTCGCCGAGCTGGGCCACCGGCTGGACGAGCAGGACCGGGCGCACGTCGTCGGCGGCCCGATGACCAGGGTGATGGACTACCTGGTCGCCCGGACCGGGGTGGACATCGCCCCGGCCGACCTGGGGGTGCTGGTCAACCAGCGCTTCGTCGACCTGCTGGCCGGCGGGGTGCCGCTGATGCCGGGCGCCGAGCGGCTGCTCAACACCCTTGCCGCGCACGGGATTCCGGCCGCGCTGGTGTCCGCCTCGCACCGGCACGTGATCGACATCGTGCTGCGCTCGCTGGGCGCCGAGCGCTTCGCCTTCACCATCGGCGGGGACGAGGTGCCGCGTACCAAGCCGTTCCCGGACCCGTACCTGGAGGCGGCCCGCCGGCTGGGCGCGGAGCCGGCCCGCTGCGTGGTGGTCGAGGACACCCCGACCGGGGTGCGGGCGGGCGAGGCGGCGGGCTGCCCGGTGATCGCGGTGCCCTCGGTGGCGCCGATCGAGGAGGCTCCCGGACGGCTGGTGCTCTCCTCGCTGGAGCAGGTCGATCTCGAACTGCTGCGGTCGCTGGTCGCCTCGCGGGTCTAGCGGAACGGGGCCGAAAGCCGCCCCCTGGATGTGATTGTCATCTCATTGCCTTCCGCCCCTACCGGCCGGTAAGCGGCCCGGCGGGGTCTCCACCGGTGGTCGACCGGGGAGAAATCGGGCATTGACTGACAACTCGTCGGGCGCGCCGTGATGCCCCCAACGACCGTGTCCCAAACGTCATCTGCACGGGTATCGGTCGTGCGTGTTCGATATGGCACGCTACTCGGGTTCGCGACACCCCCGAAGGACGCTCCCTGTGAAGACTTCAGCTGAACGCCTGGCAGCACTCGGCTGCGCCGGTCTGGTCGCCGTGACGGTGGCCGGTTGCGGATCGGTCACCGACGCCGTCAAGGGGGGCAGCGGCGGCAAGTCGATCACCATGGGAACCGTCCAGCTGACCGGCGTGCTGGACCCCGCGGCCGTCTACGACTCCGGCTCCTGGCTGGTGCTGCGCAACACCTTCCAGTCGCTGCTGACCTTCCCGGCCGCCGCCAGCACGCCCACCCCGGACGCGGCGAAGTCCTGCGAGTTCTCCGGCGGCGAGGCCACCGAGTACCACTGCACCCTGCGGCCCGGCCTGAAGTTCTCCAACGGCCACCCGCTGACCGCCGAGGACGTGGTGTTCTCGATCCAGCGGACCAAGAAGATCAACGACCCGAACGGCCCGGCCGGCCTGCTCGCCTCGATCAAGAGCGTCGAGGCCAAGGGCGACAGCGAGGTGGTCTTCCACCTGTCGACCCCCGACGCCACCCTGCCGGCCAAGCTGGCCTCCCCGGCCGGCGCCATCGTCGACCACCAGGTCTTCCCGGCCGACAAGGCGCTCGCCAACGACAAGGTCGTCGGCTCCGGCCCGTACCGCTTCGACTCGGTCGAGATGGCCGGCGAGAAGCAGCTGGGCAAGGTCGTACTGGTCCCCAACGACAAGTACAGCGGCGACGCCAAGCTGCGGAACGACAAGTTCACCGTCCGGTACTTCGACAAGCCCGCCGACCTCAAGGCCGCGCTGGACAAGGGCGACGTCGACGTCACCGACAACAGCCTGGAGCCCAACACCGCCGCCCAGATCCGCTCCGACCAGCAGGGCGGCAAGACCGACCTGCAGGTGGTCGAGGGCGACAGCAACGACACCCGCTCGCTGGCCTTCAACACCAAGGACCCGGTGCTGAGCAACGTCGGCGTCCGCCAGGCCGCCGCCGCGCTGCTCGACCGCAAGGCGATCGCCCGCGACGTCTTCGCCCGCACCGTCCAGCCGCTGTACGCGATGGTCCCGGCCGGCGTCACCGGCCACACCACCGCCTTCTTCGACCGCTGGGGCGACCAGGACGTGGCCAAGGCCAAGAAGGCCCTGACCGACAACAAGGTCCAGACCCCGGTCAAGCTCACCCTCACCTGGTCCCGCTCGCGGGCCGGCAGCGGCGAGGCCGAGACGATCAAGAAGCAGCTGGAGACCGGCGGCCTCTTCCAGGTGACGGTCCAGCAGGAGTCCGACTGGGACTCCTACAAGAAGGGCTGGACCGAGGGCAAGTACCAGGCGTACATCGTCGGTTGGTTCGCCGACTACCCGGACCCGGACAACTACATCGCCCCGCTGCTGGTCGACGGCGGCATCTTCCACACCGGCTGGGACGACCCGCGGATCAGCCAGAAGCTGATCCCGGACGGCCTCAAGCAGGCCGACCGCAGCGCCGCCTCGGCCGGCTACGCGCAGATCCAGCAGATCGTCGCCGAGACCGTGCCGATGGTCCCGCTGTACCAGAACAAGTCCTTCTACGCGGCCCGCCCGGACATCACCGGCGTCGAGTCCACCGTCGACACCACCGGCTTCTTCCGCTTCTGGGAGATCAGCCGCAGCGGCAAGTAGCCCGCCACGCACGGCGGCCCGCCCGCTCCCCCCTCGTACCACCAGGGGGAGCGGGCGGGCCGCCGTCGTGTTCCCGCCCGCTTACAGCGCGCCCGGCCGTACCAGGCCGCTCTCGTAGGCGTACACCGCCGCCTGCACCCGGTCGCGCAGCTGGAGCTTGGTCAGCACATGGCCGACGTGGGTCTTCACGGTCGTCTCGCTGACGAACAGCTCGGCCGCGATCTCCGCGTTCGACAGCCCGCGCGCCACCAGCTTCAGCACCTCCAACTCCCGCTCGGTCAGCGCGCTCAGCGCCTGCGGCGGCGCCTCCTCGCCGGAGGGCAGCTTGGTGGCGTACATGTCCAGCAGCCGGCGGGTGATGCTCGGCGCCAGCATCGCCGCGCCGTCCGCGACCACCCGGATCGCCTGCACCAGCTCCTCCGCCGGGACGTCCTTCAGCAGGAAGCCGCTGGCACCCGCGCGCAGCGCCTCCACCACGTACTCGTCCAGGTCGAAGGTGGTCAGCACCAGGACCTTGGCCGGGCCGTCCCGCCCCGGACCGGCGATCCGGCGGGTCGCCTCGACGCCGTCCATCCGCGGCATCCGGATGTCCATCAGCACCACATCGGGCTGCAGCGCCCGGACCTGGTCCAGCGCCTGCTGGCCGTCGCCGGCCTCACCGACCACCACGAGGTCGGACTCGGCCTCCAGGATCATCCGGAAACCGGTGCGCAGCAGCGGCTGGTCGTCGACCAGCAGCACTCGGATCGTCACTAGGACTCCTTGCTCATCGGATCCCCCGTGGGATCGCTCTCATCCGACGTACGGGCCAGCGGCAGCGGGTACGGCGGCGGGGTGCCGCCGAACTCCGGGCAGCTGGCCTGGTGGTCGCACCAGTCGCAGAGCCGGTTGCGGGTCGCCGGGAAGTCCCCGGTGGCCACCGCCTCGGCGATCCGCTCCCACAGTGCCTGCAGCTTGCGCTCCACCGCGAGCAGGTCGGCCTCGTCCGGGTCGTAGCTGACCACGTCCCCGCCGCCGCCCAGGTACACCAGCTGGAGGCGCTTGGGGATCACGCCCTTCCAGCGCCACACCACCAGTGCGTAGAACTTCATCTGGAACATCGCCTTGCCCTCGAAGTCCCGCGAGGGCGCCCGGCCGGTCTTGTAGTCCACCAGCCGGACCTCGCCGGTCGGGGCGACGTCCACCCGGTCGATGTAGCCGCGCAGCAGCAGCCCCGACTCCAGGGCCGTCTCCACGTAGAGCTCCCGCTCCACCGGGTGCAGCCGGGTCGGGTCCTCCAGCCGGAACCACTGGCCGACCAGCTTCTCGGCGTCCGCCAGCCAGCGGGTCAGCGCCGCGCCGTCCGGGTCGTCGGGGAACAGCGTGCCCAGCTCCGGGCGCTCGCCCAGCAGCCGCTCCCACTGCGGGCGCAGCAGGCCCAGCGCCCGCTCCGGCGTCCGCTCGGCCGCCGGGCTGTCGAACAGCCGCTCCAGCACCGCGTGCACCAGGGTGCCCCGGGTCGCCGCCGAGCTCGGCGGCTCCGGCAGCCGGTCGATCACCCGCAGTCGGTACAGCAGGGGACAGGTGAGGAAGTCCCCCGCTCGGGACGGGGACAGCCCGGTCGGGGGCGCCGCCGGGCGCGCCGGGGCCCCGGCGGCGCTGCTGGTGTCGGTCTGCTGCATGGCTACGACCCTATTGCCCTTTGCTGTCATCCCGCTGCCACGGTGCTGCCGCGGCGGCCTTCCCCGGAGTCCGCCCGGAGTGCGCCCTGGGCCGGTCCGGGAGCGGCCCAGTGGGTATGAAGCCTGACAGAGGGGCGCGCGCCGCCAAGTGGCCGCGATCACGTAGCGTGGGCGCACCGGGGACACGACGGGCGACGACCGAAGGGATCACGGTGAGCGACACCAGGGGGCAGCAGACCTCCGACCAGCCACCGCAGGACGGCGGACGCCCGAGCGGGCGGCCGCCGGAGCGCGGCGGCGGCCTCCTGATGGGGCGCCCCTTCGGCGTGCCCATCTACGTCACCCCGTCCTGGTTCGTCATCGCCGCCCTGATCACCTGGGTGTTCGGCGGGCAGCTCGGCGACGTGCTGCCCGAACTCGGCAGCGGCGAGCGCTACCTGCTCGCCTTCTTCTTCGCGGTGGCCTTCTACGCCTCCGTCCTGGTGCACGAACTCGCCCACACCCTGGTCGCGCTGCGCTACCGGCTCGGGGTGCGGCGGATCCAGCTGCAGTTCTTCGGCGGGGTCTCCGAGATCGAGAACGAGGCCGAGAGCCCCTGGCGCGAGTTCTGGCTGGCCTTCGTCGGCCCGCTGCTGTCGCTGGTGCTCGGCGGGGTCTTCTACCTCGCGCTGCGCGCCGTCGACCTGTCCAGCGTGCCCGGGGTGCTGCTGACCGGCCTGATGGTCTCCAACCTGGTGGTCGCCGCCTTCAACCTGCTGCCCGGACTGCCGCTGGACGGCGGCCGGATGCTGCGCGCCGTGGTCTGGGCGATCACCGGCAAGGCGATGACCGGCACCGTGGCGGCCGCCTGGATCGGCCGGGCGCTGGCCGTCGCGGTGCTGTTCGGCCTGCCGCTGGTCAGCGCCTCCCGCGGGGCCGAGCGCACCACCACCGACACCCTGGTGGACGCGGTGCTGGCCGCCGTGCTGGCCGCGATCATCTGGAACGGCGCCACCGGGAGCCTGCGCAACGCCCGGCTCAAGGAGGCGCTGCCCGCCCTGCGGCTGCGCGACCTCGCCCGCCGCACCGTCGAGGTCACCGCCGACACCCCGCTCGGCGAGGCGATGCGGCGCGCCCGCGAGGCCCAGGCCGGCGCCGTCGTGGTGGTGGACGGCCGGGGCGACCCGATCGCCATCGTCCGCGAGTCCGCGGTACGGGCCGTACCGGAGCACCGGCGCCCCTGGGTGGCCGTCGGCCCGCTCGCCCGCGACCTCGAACCCGGGATGCGGCTGGACGCCGACCTCGGCGGCGAGGACCTGCTGCGGGCCATCCAGGCCACCCCGGCGGGGGAGTACCTGGTGGTCGAGGCGGACGGCCGGGTCTACGGCGTGGCCGCGCTCAGCGACATCGAGCAGCGCCTCACCGCGGCCGTCTCCGGGCGGGCCTAGGGTCCGGGGACGGACCCCAGGCCCCTGGTGAGGCGGGACGGCCCGCTTCCCTTAGGATTGGCCGCATGTCCGAACCGACCGGTGCCGCCCGCCGACGCGGGCCCTTCCAGGTCGGGGACCAGGTCCAGCTGACCGACCCCAAGGGTCGCCACTACACGTTCACGCTCCAGGCCGGGAACCAGTTCCACACCCACAAGGGTGCGTTCCCGCACGACGAGCTGATCGGCGCTCCTGAAGGCACGGTCGTGCGCACCACGGGGAACGTCCCGTACCTCGCGCTGCGCCCCCTGCTCCCCGACTACGTCCTGTCCATGCCCCGCGGCGCCGCCGTGATCTACCCCAAGGACGCGGGGCAGATCCTGGCGATGGCCGACATCTTCGCCGGTGCCCGGGTGATCGAGGCGGGTGTCGGCTCGGGCGCGCTCAGCACGTACCTGCTGCGCGCCGTCGGCGAGCAGGGCATGCTGGCCTCCTACGAGCGCCGCCAGGACTTCGCGGACATCGCCCAGGGCAACGTCGAGCGCTACTTCGGCGGCCCGCACCCGGCGTGGAAGCTGACCGTCGGCGACCTCCAGGACAACCTGGTCGAGACCGACGTCGACCGCGTCATCCTGGACATGCTGGCGCCCTGGGAGTGCCTGGACGTCGCCTCCAAGGCGCTCGTCCCCGGCGGCCTCATCTGCTGCTACGTGGCCACCACCACGCAGATGTCCAAGACCGTCGAGGCACTGCGCGACCACGGCACCTTCACCGAGCCGCAGGCCTGGGAGACCATGGTCCGCACCTGGCACCTGGAGGGCCTGGCCGTCCGCCCGGACCACCGGATGATCGGCCACACCGGCTTCCTGCTCACCGCCCGCCGCCTGGCGGACGGCGTCGAGCCGCCGCTGCGCCGCCGCCGCCCGGCCAAGGGCGCCTACGGCGAGGACTACGACAACGGGACGCCCGAGCCGTCCCTCCAGGAGCGCGCCGCGGCCCGCAAGGCGGCCCGCGACACCGACTCCGAGCAGCCCGACCTGGGCTGAGCCCGGCCCGAACACCGGGGGTGGCTACGAGCACAGCTCGTAGCCACCCCTTTCGTCCGTGCTCACCCCGGTGTGGGACGATGCTCGCTCACACGCAGACCAGCTCCTGGAGCTCTGGAGGGGACGCCTGGTGGAGACCGCGGTCGGGACGACGGCGACGGCCGGACAGCAGACACCGCAGGGCCGCACCCGGCCCGGTCACGCGCGCACCGCACCCTGGCACTGGGCCCTCGCCCTGGCCGGCTGCGGTGCGGTGGTGGCCGCCGCACTCGCCGCCTCCCCGGCGACCGGCACCCCGCTGCCCGCCCGCGGCGGCACCCCCAAGGCCCTCGCGGCGAGTGCCGCCCCCGATCCGGCCAAGGCCCAACTGCCCATGGACTGCGGCCCGTTCCCGGTCAGGACGGTGCTCAGCGTGCCGGCCGAACTGGGCGACGGCCGCCCGGGCACGGTCGTCGCCGCGCAGTGCGCCACCGACACCGGCAATCCGCCGGACTCCGTCTACCTGCTCGGTTTCGGCCCGGGCGAGCGCCCGGTGGTGGTCGCCACCCTGCTGACCGAGCGCGAGAACCTCACCCTGAGCCGGCTCTCGGTGCGCTCCGACGGCGCCATCACCGGCCGCGCGCAGGGGTATTCGAGCGACGAGGTGCCGCGCTTCCGCCCGGACCTCTCGCTCGACCTCACCTGGACGCACCGGGGCGGCGGCTGGGAACGCTCCCAGGCCGCCGCCCCGGCCGGCGCGGCCTGAACCGGCCGCGCGTCCTGAACTCCTATTCGGCGTCCGGTCCGTAGACCTCGACCCGGTCGGCGACCCGGCGCACGTGGATGCAGTCGCCGGGGCACTCCTTCGCCGAGTCCACCACGTCCTGAAGGAGCGTCAGCGGCACCGGGGCGGTCTCCCCGGGCTGCTGGCGCAGTTCGTCGTCCTCGCCCTTCACGTACGCGAGTCCGTCGATGTCCAGCTCGAAGACCTCCGGGGCGTACTGGACGCAGATGCCGTCGCCGGTGCACAGATCCTGGTCGATCCACACCTCCAGCGCTTCGCCCGCCGTCGCGGTCTGCTCGGTCACCGACATGGTCCCCTGCCGTTTCTGTCCCGGGTCGCCCCTATTCCTGGAGCAATCCCGCCATTCGTACAACGATCGGACCCAGCACCGCGGTCGCGATCGGATATCACTTCGCTCGACGATACATCTGGCCCGCTTTGGGTGGTGCGCGGTGGGTATCCCCTTAGCAGAGGGGAAGCACGCTGGGGCGAAGATCGGACACGCCCGTTCCATCTTTCTTGATCTAGGGGTTTACGGACCCCTGGTCCCAGGTAGGGTCTGGAAGCGTCCAGCTCCCCGGAGGAGGTGAGGACCGTGGCAGCCCACGATGACGACTACAACCGCAGCACCGGCAGGCCCGCTCGTGGTTCCGACGAGGCCGCTCAGGTCTCGTACCTTGAGCAGGAAATCGCCGTACTGCGCCGCAAGCTCGCCGACTCGCCGCGCAATTCGAGGATCCTCGAAGAGCGGATCGTCGAGCTCCAGACCAACCTGGCGGGCGTGACCGCCCAGAACGAACGACTCGCCTCCACCCTGCGCGAGGCCCGCGACCAGATCGTGGCCCTCAAGGAGGAAGTGGACCGGCTGGCACAGCCCCCGGCCGGATTCGGCACCTTCCTCGAGGCGAACGAGGACGGTACCGCCGACATCTTCACCGGCGGTCGCAAGCTCCGCGTCAACGTCAGCCCGAACGTCGCCCTCGACGAACTGCGGCGCGGCCAGGAAGTGATGCTCAACGAGGCCCTCAACATCGTGGACGCGATGGCCTTCGAGCGCATCGGCGAGATCGTCACCCTCAAGGAGGTCCTCGAGGACGGCGAGCGCGCCCTGGTCGTCGGCCACACCGACGAGGAGCGGGTGGTGCGCCTCGCGGAACCGCTGCGGGACATCACCGTCCGGGCGGGGGACGCCCTGTTGCTGGAGCCCCGCTCCGGCTACGTGTACGAGGTGGTGCCGAAGTCCGAGGTCGAGGAACTGGTCCTCGAAGAGGTCCCGGACATCGACTACCGCCAGATCGGCGGCCTCAGCAACCAGATCGAGCTGATCCGCGACGCGGTCGAGCTGCCGTACCTGCACGCCGACCTCTTCAAGGAGTACGAGCTGCGCCCGCCCAAGGGCGTGCTGCTCTACGGCCCGCCCGGCTGCGGCAAGACGCTGATCGCCAAGGCGGTCGCCAACTCGCTGGCCAAGAAGGTCGCCGAGGTGACCGGCCGCCCCCAGGGGAAGAGCTACTTCCTCAACATCAAGGGCCCGGAGCTGCTCAACAAGTACGTGGGCGAGACCGAGCGGCAGATCCGCCTGGTCTTCCAGCGGGCCCGGGAGAAGGCGAGCGAGGGCACGCCCGTCATCGTCTTCTTCGACGAGATGGAGTCCCTGTTCCGCACCCGCGGTTCCGGTGTCAGCTCGGACGTGGAGAACACCATCGTCCCGCAGCTGCTCGCCGAGATCGACGGCGTGGAGGGCCTGGAGAACGTCATCGTCATCGGCGCCTCGAACCGCGAGGACATGATCGACCCGGCGATCCTGCGGCCCGGCCGCCTGGACGTCAAGATCAAGATCGAGCGCCCGGACGCCGAGGCCGCGAAGGACATCTTCTCCAAGTACCTCAAGGACTCGCTGCCGTTCCACCCGGACGACCTCAAGGAGCACGACAGCTCCGTCGGGGCCACGGTGGCGGCGATGATCCAGTCGGTCGTGGAGCGGATGTACTCGGAGACCGAGGAGAACCGCTTCCTGGAGGTCACCTACGCCAACGGTGACAAGGAGGTCCTGTACTTCAAGGACTTCAACTCCGGCGCCATGATCCAGAACATCGTCGACCGGGCGAAGAAGATGGCCATCAAGGACTTCCTCGACCACGGTCAGCGCGGTCTGCGCGTCTCCCACCTGCTCGCCGCCTGCGTGGACGAGTTCAAGGAGAACGAGGACCTGCCCAACACCACCAACCCGGACGACTGGGCCCGCATCTCCGGCAAGAAGGGCGAGCGGATCGTCTTCATCCGCACGCTGGTCACCGGCAAGCAGGGCGCCGAGTCCGGCCGCTCGATCGACACTGTCGCCAACACGGGGCAGTACCTGTAAGCACGCCGTTCGTCCGGGCCGGCGACGGTCCCCGGAGCTGTACGCACCCCGTCCGGCTGTGGCGCCTCGCGGCCCCGCAGCCGGACGGCGCGTCTCGGGGCCCGCCGGTCGGCGCCGGGTTCTAGGCTCGACCCACCGTCCGCGGGCAGACCGCCGGCGCGGTGTTGTTCAGCGGTACGTCAGCGTGTTCCGCCCGTCGGGGGCGGGGCACCGGGCAAGGAGGGCCGCATGACCGTACGGCGCGTGATGGGCATCGAGACCGAGTACGGGATCTCCGTGCCCGGGCACCCCAACGCCAACGCCATGCTCACCTCGTCCCAGATCGTCAACGCGTACGCGGCGGCGATGCACCGGGCACGGCGGGCCCGCTGGGACTTCGAGGAGGAGAACCCGCTGCGCGACGCGCGGGGCTTCGACCTCGCGCGCGAGGTGGCGGACGCCAGCCAGCTGACCGACGAGGACATCGGTCTCGCCAACGTCATCCTGACCAACGGGGCCCGGTTCTACGTGGACCACGCGCACCCCGAGTACAGCTCGCCCGAGGTGACCAACCCGCGCGACGCCGTGCTCTGGGACAAGGCCGGCGAGCGGATCATGGCGGCCGCGGCGCAGCGCGCGCTGGAACTGCCCAACGGGCAGACCATCCACCTGTACAAGAACAACACCGACAACAAGGGCGCCTCCTACGGCACCCACGAGAACTACCTGATGAAGCGGGCGACGCCGTTCGCCGACATCGTCCGCCACCTCACCCCGTTCTTCGTCTCCCGCCAGGTGGTCACCGGCGCCGGCCGGGTCGGCATCGGCCAGGACGGTTCGTCGAACGGCTTCCAGATCAGCCAGCGGGCGGACTACTTCGAGGTCGAGGTCGGCCTGGAGACCACCCTCAAGCGCCCGATCATCAACACCCGGGACGAACCGCACGCCGACGCCGAGAAGTACCGCCGGCTGCACGTGATCATCGGGGACGCCAACCTCTCCGAGATCTCCACCTACCTCAAACTGGGCACCACCGCACTGGTCCTGTCGATGATCGAGGACTCCTTCATCGCCTCCGACCTCGCCGTCGACCAGCCGGTGCGCACCCTGCACCGGGTCTCCCACGACCCGACCCTCAAGCACCTGATCACCCTGCGCAACGGGCGCAAGCTCACCGCGGTCCAACTCCAGCTCGAGTACTTCGAACTGGCCCGCAAGTACGTCGAGGACCGCTTCGGCACCGACGCCGACGAGCAGACCCTGGACGTGCTGGCCCGCTGGGAGGACGTCCTGGGGCGCCTGGAGCGAGACCCGATGTCGCTCTCCAAGCAGCTGGACTGGATCGCCAAGCGGGAGATCCTGGAGGGCTACCGCAGCCGGGACGGCCTGGACTGGGACAACCCGCGGCTGCACCTGGTCGACCTCCAGTACAGCGACGTACGGCCCGAGAAGGGCCTCTACAACCGCCTGGTGGCCCGCGGCAGGTTCGAGCGGCTGCTGACCGAGGAGGAGGTCGAGCGGGCCGTCTCCAAGCCCCCGGAGGACACCCGGGCGTACTTCCGCGGGCGCTGCCTGGAGCAGTACGCGGAGCACGTCGCGGCGGCCTCCTGGGACTCGGTCATCTTCGACCTGCCGGGCCGGGACTCGCTGCAGCGGGTGCCCACCCTGGAGCCGCTGCGCGGCACCCGCAACCACGTCAAGGAACTGCTGGACCGCTGCCGCACGGCCGAGGACCTGCTGCGCGTCCTGTCCGGCGGGTAACTTTTCGATCACCACGGGTGAACGTCCGCCGAATGGGAATCATCCGGGGTGGCAGCGGGTGTTGGACAGGAAGCGCCACCGCCAAACCGGGAGCGGCAGTCGCACCTTGTGTATAGGGTCGGTGCCAACCGGCAACGACCGACCGACCAAACCGTGCCAGACGATTCGAGCGGGGTGAGGGAAATGGCGAGCAAGGACACCGGCGGCGGCCAGCAGCGGGCAAACCGCTCCTCCGAGGAGGTCGAGGAGCAGGCCGCGGAAAGCCAGAATTCCGAGGACCTCAAGGAACGCCAGGAAAAGCTCAGCGACGACGTCGACGCGGTGCTCGACGAAATCGACGAAGTGCTCGAGTCGAACGCCGAGGATTTCGTCCGGGGATTCGTGCAGAAGGGCGGGCAGTAGCCCGCACCCGGTAATCGGGAATTCACGGTCGCGACCGTTCGGGACGGTCGGGCGGCGCCGTCCGCCCGGCCGTCCCGGCACCGGCCCCTCCGCACGAGGACGTTGATCGTCGGCGGGTAGGGTGCGGGCAATGCGCGCTTCAAGCTACCTGGAAGGAATCGTGTGGAAGCCAACACTCGTGGCACCGGGCGTCTACCGGCTGCCTTCCTGACCCCGGGGTCGTCCTCGTTCCTCGACTTCCTCGCCGAGCACAAGCCCGAGCTGATCCCCGGCCTCCGGGGGCTGCCCGAGGGCGTGGTCGTCGAGGCCCCGCACGGGACCACGATCGTGGCCGCGGTCTTCGACGGCGGCGTGGTGATCGCCGGTGACCGCCGGGCGACCATGGGCAACGTCATCGCCCAGCGCGACATGGAGAAGGTGTTCCCGGCCGACGAGTACAGCGCGGTCGGCATCGCCGGCACCGCCGGCCTCGCGATCGAGATGGTCCGGCTGTTCCAGCTGGAGCTGGAGCACTACGAGAAGATCGAGGGCGCGGTGCTCTCCCTGGAGGGCAAGGCGAACCGGCTGACCACCATGATCCGGGGCAACCTCGGCATGGCGATGCAGGGCCTCGCGGTGGTGCCGATCTTCGCCGGCTACGACCTGGACCTCGGCCGCGGCCGGATCTTCAACTACGACGTCACCGGTGGGCGTTCGGAGGAGCGCGGCTTCGCCGCCACCGGCTCGGGCTCGGTCTTCGCCCGCGGCTCGATGAAGAAGCTCTACCGCGAGGGCCTGACGGCCGAACAGGCCTCGACCCTGGTCGTCCAGGCGCTCTACGACGCGGCGGACGACGACTCCGCCACCGGCGGCCCCGACCTCACCCGCAAGATCTTCCCGCTCGTCTCGCTGATCACCGAGGACGGCTTCCGCCGCCTCACCGACGCGGAGGTCGCCGAGATCGCCGTCTCGATCACCGACGAGCGGCTCATCCACCCCAACGGCCCGCAGGCCCCGCTGCTCTAGCCACCACCTCACAGGAAAGGGACGACCGCCGGTGTCGACACCGTTCTACGTCTCGCCCCAGCAGGCCATGGCGGACCGCGCGGAGTACGCCCGCAAGGGCATCGCTCGCGGCCGCAGCGTGGTCGTGCTCACCTACGCCGACGGCATCGTCTTCGTCGCGGAGAACACCTCCAGGGCGCTCCACAAGGTCTCCGAGATCTACGACAAGATCGCCTTCGCGGCGGTCGGCCGCTACAACGAGTTCGAGAACCTGCGCATCGGCGGCGTCCGCTACGCCGACCTGCGCGGCTACTCCTACGACCGGGCCGACGTCACCGCCCGCGGCCTGGCCAACGTCTACGCCCAGACCCTGGGCACCATCTTCTCCTCGGTCGGCGAGAAGCCGTACGAGGTCGAGCTGGTCGTGGCCGAGGTCGGCCGCACCGGCGACGACGACCAGATCTACCGGCTCACGCCGGACGGCTCGGTCGTCGACGAGAAGAACTACGTCGTGGTCGGCGGCAACGCCGACTCGATCGGCAACTACCTGGGCCAGCGCCACCGCGTCGGCCTGAGCCTCACCGAGGCGGTGAAGGTCGCGGTCGACTCGCTCGCCCGCGACCCCAACGGGGGCAGCCCGCGCGCCCTCACCCCGGAGCAGCTGGAGGTCGCGGTCCTCGACCGCCAGCGGTTCCAGCAGCGCAAGTTCAAGCGGATCCTGGGCAACCAGCTCGGCCGGCTGCTCGACGGGGACCAGTCCGCCGAGGCGGACGACGACGAGAACCCGGCGGGCGGTGCGCCGGAGTAGCAGTGCCTGCGGAGTCCCGTACGGCGGCCGGACCGCCGGCGTACGGGACTCCGGTGCCCCTGCGGCGGCCCAGTCGTCGTGGAGGCGGTTTCGGACAGCTCCGACCAGATGGGAGTGCTCATGGACCGCCGGATTTTCGGGCTGGAGAACGAGTACGGCGTGACCTGCACGTTCCGCGGGCAGCGGCGGCTGTCGCCGGACGAGGTCGCGCGGTACCTGTTCCGCCGGGTCGTCTCCTGGGGCCGCAGCAGCAACGTCTTCCTGCGCAACGGTGCCCGGCTCTACCTCGACGTCGGCTCCCACCCCGAGTACGCCACCCCCGAGTGCGACGACGTGACCGAGCTGGTCACGCACGACAAGGCGGGCGAGCGCATCCTCGAAGGACTCCTGGTGGACGCCGAACGGCGGCTGCACGAGGAGGGCATCGCGGGGGACGTCTACCTCTTCAAGAACAACACCGACTCGGCCGGCAACTCCTACGGCTGCCACGAGAACTACCTGGTGGCCCGGCACGGCGAGTTCTCCCGGCTGGCCGACGTGCTCATCCCCTTCCTGGTGACCCGGCAGCTGATCTGCGGCGCGGGCAAGGTGCTGCAGACCCCGCGCGGCGCGGTGTACTGCGTCAGCCAGCGGGCCGAGCACATCTGGGAGGGCGTCAGCTCCGCCACCACCCGCTCCCGCCCGATCATCAACACCAGGGACGAGCCGCACGCGGACGCCGAGCGCTACCGCCGGCTGCACGTGATCGTCGGCGACTCCAACATGTCCGAGACCACCACCCTGCTCAAGGTGGGCTCCACCGACCTGGTGCTGCGGCTGATCGAGGCCGGCGTGGTGATGCGCGACCTCACCCTGGAGAACCCGATCCGGGCGATCCGCGAGGTCAGCCACGACCTCACCGGCACCCACCAGGTGCGCCTCGCCAACGGCCGGGAGGCCAGCGCGCTGGACATCCAGGAGGAGTACTACACCAAGGCCCTGGAGTTCGCCGACCGCAAGGGCATCAACACCGGCACCATCGCCCAGGTGCTCGAACTGTGGGGCCGCACCCTGGAGGCGGTGCGCAGCGAGCGGCTGGACACGGTGGCCACCGAGATCGACTGGATCATGAAGTACAAGCTCATCGAGCGCTACCGCGAGAAGCACGAGATGAGCATGTCCAACCCGCGGGTGGCCCAGATCGACCTCGCGTACCACGACATCCACCGTCGGCGCGGGCTGTTCTACCTGCTCCAGGGCAAGGGCCAGGCGAAGCGGGTGACCACCGACCTCAAGACCTTCGAGGCCAAGTCGATCCCGCCGCAGACCACCCGGGCCCGGCTGCGCGGGGACTTCATCCGCCGGGCGCAGGAGCAGCGCCGGGACTTCACGGTGGACTGGGTGCACCTCAAGCTGAACGACCAGGCGCAGCGCACCGTGCTGTGCAAGGACCCGTTCCGTTCGGTGGACGAGCGGGTGGAGAAGCTGATCGCCGGCATGTGATCGAGTGCATGTGATCGCCGGCAGGTGATCGGCTGCTGAGCCCCAGGCGTTGTCCGGCCCCGGTGGTGTCTACCGGGGCCGGACGCATGCCGGGCATACGCTGTCCGTCGAGTCAGGAGAGCCGACTTCGACCGACAGTTAGGACCCCCGTGCGTCGCACCGCCGGTTTGCTTCTCACCCTGCCGTTGCTGCTCGCGGTCGCCTGCAGCAGCTCGACCAAGGCAGCCGGACCGGCGACGCCGTCCACCCCGAGCGCCGCCCCGACGGTGCCGGCGCCGGTGGGCGAGGCCTCCCCGATGCCCACCCTTTCGGGTGGCGGTTTCGGCAGCAAGGCCACCATCACCATCCCCGAGGGCCAGCAGCCCAGTGGCCAGTTCGTGGTGAACACGGTGAGTGACGGCGAGCGGTCGACGGTCAACAAGGGCGACTGGGTGACGGTCAACTACACGGCGAAGGACTGGACCACCGGCAAGGACCTGCCCAGCTCCTACGACGACAACGGCAAGCCCCAGCTCTACCAGGCCGGCAGCGGGCAGCTGGTGCCGGCGCTGGACCAGAGCGTGATCGACAAGAAGGTGGGCACCCGGCTGCTGGTGGTGGCCCCGCCGGCGGCCGCCTTCGGCGAGCAGGGCTCCACCCAGCTGGGCGTCAACAAGGGCGACACCGTGGTGTTCGTGCTGGACATCGTCGAGGCGCTGCCGCAGGACTCCACGCTGACCGGGAACATGACCGAGCCGGCCGCGACGCTGCCGCAGGTCAAGGACAACGGCAAGGCGGCGGCGGGGATCACCGTCCCGGCCGGGCAGGCCGCCCCCACCGACCTCCAGCAGGCGGTGCTGATCAAGGGCGAGGGCAAGCAGGTCAAGTCCGGGCAGACCCTGATCGTGCAGTACACCGGGGTGCTGTGGGGCAACGGGCAGCAGTTCGACGCCTCCTGGACCCACGGCGGCGCCCAGGCCGTGCAGATCGGCACCGGCAGCGTGATCGAGGGCTGGGACAAGGGGCTGGTGGGGCAGAACGTGGGCAGCCGGGTGCTGCTGGTGGTGCCGCCGGCGCTGGGGTACAAGGACCAGGCACAGGGGTCGGTGCCGCCGAACTCCACGCTGGTCTTCGTGATCGACATTCTGGAAGCGGTCTAGCGGGCGCTCTAGGAAGTCGCCGGGAGGATTCCGTACGCTTGGGCGGACGCTCGTACAACGAAGCGTCCGCCCTCATCCTGAGCTGTCATACTGCCCTCGCACTGTGGCAGGCGCCGCCCGGCGCCGAGGTCCGGGGCGGACGGGTACGGCGGCAGGCCGGCGCTCACCACGCCGGGCGCAGACCTGGAAGACCTCGTGGCGAGATGGATGGGGAGTCATGACTGAGAAGACGCCGAGCCCGGGCGGGGCCGGCACCGCGGCGAACGACGGTTCTGCGGGTGACCCGACCGCCTCTCGCCCCGGCGGGCAGATCGCGGCGGACCGCGAGTCGATCGTCGTGCCCCCGGCGATCCTCGCGCAGCAGGCGGGCTGGGCGCAGCCCGGCGACAAGCCGCGCGCGACCGGGACCAAGTCGGAGGAAGACGACGCCCCGCAGATCTTCGCCAGCAATGTGCGCAAGGCCGACAGCTCGGAGGCCGGGTACGACGAGAACCCGCCCGGGGTCGGCAAGCTGGGCGTGATCCTCGGCACGGTGCTGGCCGTGCTGCTGGTCGGCAGCGGCATCACGCTGTACCTGGTGAACAAGGACTCGTCGAAGGACACCACCACGGCGGCCCAGCCGGACACGACGAAGTCCGCGCCGCCCACGCCGACCGCCGCCCCGGTGCCGCCGATCAAGGACAGCGCCAAGGTGCTGCCGACCGTCACCGGTGACTTCGGCAAGAAGGCCGACATCCAGGTGCCGGGCGAGGCCTCCGACGGCTCCTTCGTGGTGAAGGTGCTGTCCGAGGGCAGCGGCCCCAAGGTCGACAAGAACAACTGGACCTCGGTGGACTACACCGCCAAGGACTGGAACACCGGCAAGGACATCCCGAGCTCGTACGACGACAAGGGCAAGCCGCAGATCTTCCAGGCCGGCACCGACGCGCTGATCCCCGCGCTGGACCAGGCCGTGATCGGCAAGAAGGCCGGCAGCCGACTGCTGGTGGTGGCCCCGCCGGCGGCCGGTTTCGGCGACCAGGGCAAGCCGGACATGTCGATCGGCGCCAAGGACAACCTGATCTTCGTGATCGACATCCGCAACACCAACGCGCCCGACGCGGTGGTCAGCGGCACCGTCACCCCGCCGCCGGCGGACTTCCCGCAGGTCAAGGACAACGGCAAGAAGCCGGCCGACATCACCCCGGTGGCCGGCGCCAAGGACCCGACCGAGCTGAAGACCCACGTCCTGATCAAGGGCACCGGCCCGGTGGTGGAGAAGGGCGAGAAGGTCGTCGTCCAGTACACCGGCGCGCTCGCCAAGGACGGCAAGATCTTCGACTCCTCGCTCAGCAAGGGCCAGGCGTTCTCCTTCCCGGTCGGCGGCGGCCAGGTCATCCAGGGCTGGGACCAGGGGCTGACGGGCCAGACCGTCGGCAGCCGGGTCGAGCTGCTGATCCCGGCCTCGCTGGGCTACGGCGACAAGGGCCAGGGCGACATCCCGCCCGGCGCGACCCTGGTCTTCGTGGTGGACATCCTCGACGCCGGTCAGGGCTGATCCACTTTTCGGGGACAATGGACCGTGTGTGACCTTCGGGGGCGGCCGCGTGGCCGCGTCCCGACGGGCGGCGGGTGACCGTACTGTGGTCCGTCCGGGCTGAGGCCCGGACGGGCCGGGTGCGGGCGCCCGCCGCTTGGTCGTGTAGGGAATTGCGAACGTGAGAAGAGGGACCATGGCTGTGAACCTGAACGAGAAGCCCGAGATCGACTTCCCGATCGGCGACGCCCCGACCGAGCTGAAGATCCGCGACATCGTCGTCGGTGACGGCGCGGAGGCCAAGAAGGGTCAGAACGTCAGCGTCCGCTACGTCGGCGTGACCTTCGAGACCGGCGAGGAGTTCGACGCGAGCTGGAACCGGAGCCCCAACGAGTTCCGCTTCCCGCTGGGCGGCGGCCGGGTCATCAAGGGCTGGGACCAGGGCGTCGTCGGCATGAAGGTCGGCGGCCGTCGCGAGCTGACCATCCCCTCGCACCTGGCGTACGGTGCCCAGTCGCCGACCTCGGCCATTCCGCCGCACTCGACCCTGATCTTCGTGGTCGACCTGCTGGCCGTCTGAGCCTGCTGTGACCTCGGGCCGGACCCCTTCGGGGGCCCGGCCCGAGGGCGTCTCCGGGCCCGGAGGGTACGCCGTGGGGGCCGGTCGCGGGACGCGGCTTTTGCAGTGCGTACCGCTACCGGTACGGTCGGTCCCGCCGGGTGGGCATCGCCCGGTTGGCGCACCCCGCGCGCGGCGCGGCACACCGGAAGGGTCAGCGATGGCGATCGCCAAGGCAGAGCGGCTGATGAATCTCGCCCTGTGCCTGATGAACACCAGACGTCCGCTCTCCAAGAAGGAGCTGCGGGAATCCATCGAGGCCTACCGCGAAGCCTGGCAGAACAGCAGCGAGGACGCCTTCAACCGGATGTTCGAGCGGGACAAGGACGACCTGCGCGAGCTCGGCCTGGTGATCGACGTCGACGAGAGCGCGCTGGACGGCGAGCTCGGCTACCTCGCCCGGGCGGACCGCAACCGGCTGCCGGAGATCGCCCTGGACGCCGAGGAGGCCGCCGCGCTGACCCTGGCCGCCCGGGTCTGGCAGCAGGCCAAGATGTCCGGCGCGGCCAGCGGCGCGCTGCAGAAGCTGCGCGCGGCCGGGGTGCCGTTCACCGAGGCCGAGGGCCGGACCGCCCTGGAGCCGCGCATCCCCGCCCGGGAGGCCGCGTTCGAGCCGCTGCTCACCGCCGCCCGGGACCGCCGTCCGGTCACCTTCGAGTACCGCAAGGCCGGGGCCTCCGCCGTCGAGCAGCGCAGCGTCGAGCCGTGGGCGCTGGAGTGCTGGCGCGGGCACTGGTACCTGGCCGGGTACGACCGGGACCGCGGCGACGCCCGGGTGTTCCGGCTCAGCCGGATCACCGGCCGGGTCAAGGCCAGGAGCGGGGCCTTCCTCGGCACCGTGCCCGAGCACGTGGACGTCCGGGCCACCGTGGCCAAGTTCGCCGGCGAGGGGGCCACCGCCACCGCGACCGTCCGGGTCCGCCGGGGTGCGGGCTTCCCGCTGCGCACCAAGGCGCTCGGCAGCACCCGGGTGGACGAGGTCTGGGACGAGCTGGAGATCCCGTACGGCAACGGGCTGGGCGCCGACCTGGCCGAGTTCGGGCCCGATGTGCTGGTGCTCGGGCCGGAGGAGCTGCGGGCTGATGTGGTCGACCGGCTGCGGGCGGTCGCAGGGCTTGAAGGAGTGGGCGCGTGAGTAACGCCATCGACCAGACGCGACGGATGCTGTCGCTGGTCACCTACCTGCGCGAGCGGCCCGGGGCCGAGGTCGCCGAAGTGGCGCGGGCGTTCGGGATCAGCGAGCGCGAGCTGATCGCCGACCTGAACGTGCTGCCGATGTGCGGCACCAGCTTCCGCGGCGGTGACCTGCTCGACATCGACACCGACGGCGAGCGGATCTGGTGGCACAACGTCGACGACGTGGCCCAGCCGCTGCGGCTGGCCGCCGACGAGGCCACCGCGCTGCTGGTCGCCGCCCGCGCGGTGGCCGGGCTGCCCGGTCTGCGGGCCGGGGACCGGGAGGCCCTCACCCGGGCCGTCGCCAAGATCGAGAACGCCGCGGGGGAGAGCGCCGAGGGCAGCGCCCGGGTCGGCGTGACCTTCGAGGCCGAGAGCCACGTCTTCGCCGACATCGACCGCGCGCTCAGCGAGGGCCGCCGGCTCTGGCTGCGCTACTACTCGCACGGGCGCGGCGGGATGACCGAGCGCGAGGTCGACCCGATCCGGCTGCTCACCGAGGGCCACACGTACCTGGAAGCCTGGTGCCGGACCTCGGAGGACCACCGGATGTTCCGGCTGGACCGGGTCGCCGAGATCCGCGTCCTGGACGTCCCCGCCGACCCGCCCCGGCGCGAGCCGCGCGACCTGAGCGGCGGGCTGGTCAACCCCGCGGCGGACGACCCGGAGGTGGTGGTCGAGGTCTCCTCCGGCGGCCGCTGGGTCGCCGAGTACTACACCCACGACCGGGCCGAGGAACTGCCCGACGGCGGGCTGCGGATCACCCTGCGCAGCGCCGACCCCTCCCAGCTGCGCCCGCTGGCGCTGCGGCTGGGCCGGGACGGCCGGATCGTCTCGCCGCCCGAACTGGCCGAGCAGGCGCGCTCGGCCGCGCTGGAGGCGCTGGCCGCCTACGGGGAGGGGCGGGTCTGAGCGGTGGAGCCCGGGACGAGATTCAAGGTGTACTGCTCGCAGTGCCGGGAGAAGGTCGAGCTCCCGGCCGAGGAGTTCCGGCTGACCCTCGGCCGGACCCCGGCGCAGGCGCACTACAGCTTCGGCTGCCCGCTCTGCGGGGCGGCGGTCCGCAAGGCGGCCGGCGAGAAGATCGTCGAGGCGCTCACCGCGGCGGGGGTGCGCACCATGCGGCTCGTCCCGGCGGAGGGGTGACCCCCGTATAGGGTGGGGCGCATGTCCTGGATGCTCGTCGCCGCCGTCCTGCTCGCCACCGCGGGCCTGCTGGTCCTCGGGGTCCTCGCGATCCGGCTCTGGCTGGGCGTGCGGGCGCTCGCCAAGGGCGTGGACGCGGCCTCCCGGGCGCTGACCGAGGCGGCGGGGGACCTGGCCGCGGCCGTCCCCGGCCGTTAGTGCGGCCGTCGGCCGTTAGCACAGCCGGGGCATCGGTGGGTACGGGGGCTGCTGCCCGGAGGTAGGGGCGGGTTACGCTCTCCAGTGGCTCCTGAACCGCCGACCGGGGGCCGCTGTCCTGTTCGGGCGGCCGTCGTCGGGGCGTCATTCGCAGCGGTTACCATCCGCCGCGGGCGGCCTGCCGGGCCGCGGATGCTGAAGGTGGTCGACGCATGCGCTTCTCGATGACCGCGATCGTGCTGGTCGTGGTGGTTGCCATCGTGCTGTTCGGGGCCAAGCGGCTGCCCGAGCTGGCACGCTCCTTGGGGCAGTCGCTGCGGATCCTGAAGAGCGAGGCCAAGGCGATGCGCTCCGACGGTGAGCAGGACGGGAGCGCGCCGTCCGCCCGGTCGGCGGCCCCGCCGGAGGTCTCGGCGCCGACGGTCCGGACCGTCCAGTCGGCTCCCGGCGCCTCGGCGACGGCCCGTCCGGTGGCCGAGCCCGGTGCGCCCGACGGTGACCGGCCGCGCTGAGCGCGGCGCGCGTGAGGCATGTGTGAGGCATGTGACGCGTGTGACGTACGTGACCACGGAGGCCCGTCGACCGGCGGGCCTCGACGCACGAGTTGAGGACCGGGGTTGAGCAAGCTCTCCAAGGCGCCGAAGGCGGACAAGGATCCTGAGGGGCGGATGGCCCTCGCCGACCACCTGCGGGAACTGCGCAACCGCGTGGTCAAGTCGGTCCTGGCGATCGTGGTGATCACGATCGCCGCGGCGTTCTACCACCGCCAGATCGAGAACTTCCTGCTGCAGCCGCTGCCGCGCTGTACGGCGGACACCGCGGCGCAGTACCACGGCAAGTGCGCCCAGGTCTCCAACATCGGTCTGACCGCCGGTTTCACCTGGATGTTGAAGGTCTCGCTGACGGCCGGTGTGGTCGCCACGGTGCCGATCTGGCTGTACCAGGTGTGGGCCTTCGTGGCGCCCGGCCTGCACAAGCACGAGAAGAAGTACGCGGTCGTCTTCATGCTCTGCGGGGCGCCGCTGTTCCTCGCCGGTGTGGGTGTGGCGATCCTGGTGCTGCCGACCACGGTCGACGTGCTGATCTCGTTCACCCCGGACAAGACCACGCCGATCCTGCCCCCCGAGGACTACCTCGACATCGCGACCCGGATGGTGCTGGTCTTCGGTCTGGCCTTCGAGTTCCCGCTGCTGCTGGTGATGATGAACCAGGTCGGCATGGTCACCGGCAAGCGGCTGCTCGGCTGGTGGCGCGGCATGGTCATGGGCATCACGGTGTTCGCGGCCTTCGCGACCCCGAGCGCCGACCCGGTGAGCATGCTGACGCTGGCCGCGCCGATCTGGGCGCTGTACTTCGTCGCGGTGGGCATCGCGATCATGAACGACCGGCGCAAGCGCCGGAACAACCCGGACGCCGACCTGGACGACGAGGAGGCCTCGCACGTGGACCTCTCGGTGGACGCGGTGGCGGGCGCGGAGCTGGTCGAGGCCTCGTCGGCGCCGGCGGCGGGCGCCGCGCCGGTGCCGGGGGCGCGCCGGGAGCAGATGGACGACATCACCTGAGTCGGTGAGCGGTCGAGCCGGTGAGTGGTTCGGCCGGTGATCGATTGAGCCGGTGGCCCCGGTCCTCGCTTCGTGCGGGGGCCGGGGCTTCCTGTTGTTCCGGGCCGGTCGGCTGTGTAAGGGGGGTGCTCGGCTCTTGGCAGGGTTGATGGCATGTGACATATTACTGACGTGCTGAAGACCTGGACACCTCCGCTGGACGTCGTCGTGGTCGGCGCCGGAGTCGTCGGCGCCGCCTGTGCCTACTACGCCGCCCGGGCCGGCCTCGCCGTCGCCGTCGTCGACCGCGGGTCGGTCGCCGGGGGCACCACCGGGGCGGGCGAGGGCAACCTGCTGGTCTCCGACAAGGAACCCGGGCCCGAACTCGACCTCGCCCTGCTCAGCACCCGGCTCTGGCACGAACTCGCCGAGGAACTCGGCCCGGCCGTGGAGTACGAGCCCAAGGGCGGCGTGGTGGTCGCCTCGACCGAGGCCGGCCAGCAGGCGCTGCGGGCCTTCGCCGCCGGGCAGGCCGCGGCCGGGGTGACCGCCGAGGAGGTCCCGGCCGAGCGGCTGCACGAGCTGGAGCCGCACCTCGCCCCCGGGCTCGCGGGCGGCTACCACTACCCGCAGGACGCCCAGGTGCAGCCCGCGCTCGCCGCCGCCCACCTGCTGCGCGCGGCCCGCCGGATGGGCGCCGAGCTGATCACCGGGGAGGACGTGACGGCCGTGGAGCGCGGCCCGGACGGCGCGGTGCGCGGCGTGCGGACCGCCCGGCGCCGGCTGGCCGCCCCCGCCGTGGTGAACGCCACCGGTACCTGGGGCGCCGAACTGGCCGCGCTGGCCGGGGTGCACCTGCCGGTGCTGCCCCGGCGCGGCTTCGTCCTGGTCACCGAGCCGCTGCCGCGGGTCGTCCGGCACAAGGTCTACTCCGCCGACTATGTCGCCGACGTGGCGAGCGGCTCGGCCGGGCTGCAGACCTCCTCGGTGATCGAGGGCACCCCGGGCGGGCCGGTGCTGATCGGGGCCAGCCGGGAGCGGGTCGGCTTCGACCGGACCCTCTCCCAGGAGGCGATCGGCCGGCTGGCCGCCGAGGCGGCGCGACTGTTCCCGGTGCTCGCGGAGGTCGCCGTGCTGCGCACCTACCGGGGCTTCCGCCCGTACCTGCCGGACCACCTGCCCGCGATCGGGGAGGACCCCCGGGTGTCGGGGCTGTACCAGGCCTGCGGGCACGAGGGGGCCGGGATCGGGCTGGCGCCCGCCACCGGGCTGCTGATCGCCGAGCAGCTGACCGGGAAACGGCCGGAGCTGGACCTCGCGCCGTTCCGGGCGGACCGGTTCCCCGCGGAATGACGGTGCGGGTGCGGGTGCGGGTGCGGGTGCGGGTGGGAGTGCGGGTGGCGTCGGTGGAGGGCCTGCGGGCGATGGATCGGATGAGCTGGACGACGGAGACGACGGAATGGAGCAGCCGGTGACGCGTCGCCGAACCCCTGCCGGGCTGGTCGGGGCCGAACCCGGGCCCGGCCACCACATCGAGTTCGACGGGCGGCCCGTCCGTGCCCTGCCCGGGCAGTCGATCGCCGCCGCGCTCTGGGCCGACGGCGTGCTCGCCTGGCGCACCACCCGGACCGGCGGACGCCCGCGCGGGGCGTTCTGCGGGATCGGCTCCTGCTTCGACTGCCTGGCCACCGTGGACGGCCGGGCCAACCAGCGCCTGTGCCTGCTGCCCGCCGAGCCCGGCACCATCGTCACCACCCAGGAGGGTCACGGCCGTGCCGACCTCGCCGTCTGAGTCCTCCGGGACGTACGAACCCTTCGACCTCGCCGTGGTGGGGGCCGGGCCGGCCGGGCTGGCCGCCGCCGTCACCGCCGCCGACCTCGGGCTGCGCTGCGTCCTGCTGGACGGCGCGGACCGACCCGGCGGGCAGTACTACCGGCACCCGGCGCCCGGACTCGGCGCGAGCCGTCCGGACCGGCTGCACCACCGCTGGCCGGTGTACGCCGGGCTGGCCGCGCGGCTCTCCGCCCACCCGCGGGCCGACTTCCGCGGCGGCCACCAGGTGTGGGCGCTGGAGCGGACCGCGGACGGCTTCGCGGTGCACGTCACCGTCGGACCGCGACCTGAGGACCGGACCACCCTCCGGGCCGGGGCGGTGCTGCTCGCCACCGGGGCGTACGAGCGGCAACTGCCGTTCCCCGGCTGGACCCTGCCCGGGGTGGTCACCGCGGGCGGCGCGCAGGCCATGCTCAAGGCCGGGCTGGTGCTGCCCGGGCGGCGGATCGTGGTGGCCGGCAGCGGGCCGCTGCTGCTCGCGGCGGCCTCCTCGCTGGTCGCCGCCGGGGCTGAAGTCCCGGCGGTGGTCGAGGCGAGCGACTACCTCGGGTACGCCCGGCGCCCCGGCGTGCTGGCGGCCGTCCCCGCCAAGCTGGTCGAGGGCGCCGGGCACGGCGGCGCGCTGCTGCGGCACCGCGTACGGCTGCGGCCGCGCAGCGCGGTGGTGGAGGTGCACGGGACGGACCGGGTCACCGCCGTCACCGTGGCCCGGCTGGACGCCGACTGGCGGCCGCTGCCCGGCACCGAGCGGCGGATCGCCTGCGACGCGCTCGCCGTCGGCCACGGGCTGCTGCCGCAGATCGACCTGGCCACCGAGCTCGGCGCGGACACCCTCGCCGGGCCGGACGGCGGTGTCGCGCTGCGGGTCGACGCCCGGCTGCGCACCTCCGTCCCGGGTCTTTGGTCCGCGGGGGAGACCAATGGCGTCGGCGGCGCGGACCTCGCGCTCGTCGAGGGGGAGCTGGCCGCGCACGCGGTCGCCGGGGTGCTGCCCGGGCGGGCGCTGCTGCGCCGCCGGTCGCGGCTGCGGGAGTTCGCCGCGCTGATGGCGGCGGCCCACCGGCCCGGGTCCGGCTGGACCGGGTGGCTGCGGCCGGACACCGACGTGTGCCGGTGCGAGGAGGTGCCGGTCGCGCGGATCCGGGAGGCGGTGGAGGAGCTGGGCGCGGGCGACCCCCGGACCGTCAAGCTGCTCACCCGGGCGGGGATGGGCTGGTGCCAGGGGCGGATGTGCGGTCCGGCCGTGGCCTGTCTGTCCGGTGCCGCGGCGCCGGGGGCGGACCGGCGGCCGATGGCCTGCCCGGTGCCGCTCTCGCAACTGGCGGCGGGCCCAGGGGAGTAGGCCGGGTCTTGTGGATCAGGCCGCGCCCGATCCGTCGGAACGCGTCGGGCGGGGACTCTTGTCTCCGACCTGTCGCTGTTTATAAAATGTCACACCTCACCAAGGAGCCCAACGTGTCCATCACCCCGCACGACACCACCCGCCCCTGGCGCGGCATCATGGTCGCCACCGCGATCCCGCTGCGCCCGGACCTCTCCGTCGACTACGACGCCTATGCCGAGCACGTCCGTTGGCTGATCGAGTCCGGTTGTGACGGCGTCGTCCCCAACGGCTCGTTGGGCGAGTACCAGACGCTGACCGCCGAGGAGCGCGCCCGGATCGTCGAGGTGGCGGTCGAGGCGGCCGGCGACGGCTCCCGGGTCATGCCCGGGGTCGCCGCCTACGGCAGCGCCGAATCCCGCCGCTGGGCCGAGCAGGCCGCCGAGGCCGGGGCCGGCTCCGTCCTGCTGCTGCCGCCCAACGCCTACCGGGCCGACCAGGCCTCGGTGCTGGCCCACTACGCCGAGGTCGCCCGGGCCGGCCTGCCCGTCGTCGCGTACAACAACCCGATCGACACCAAGGTCGACCTGGTGCCCGCGCTGCTCGCCCGACTGCACGGCGAGGGCTCGATCGTGGCGGTCAAGGAGTTCAGCGGGGACGTCCGCAGGGCGTACGAACTCGCCGAGCTGGCACCCGGGTTGGACCTGCTGATCGGTGCCGACGACGTGCTGCTGGAACTGGCGCTGGCCGGTGCGGTCGGCTGGATCGCCGGGTACCCGAACGCGCTGCCGGAGGCCTCCGTGGCGCTCTACCGCGCGGCCGTCGGGCACGACCTGGAGACCGCGCTGCCGCTCTACAAGTCGCTGCACTCGCTGCTGCGTTGGGACTCCAAGACCGAGTTCGTCCAGGCCATCAAGCTGTCCATGGACATCGCCGGGCGCCCCGGCGGCCCGGTCCGTCCGCCGCGCGGGCCGCTGGAGCCGGAGATCGAGGCGGCCGTGCGCGCGGCCACCGAGAAGGCGTTGGCCGAGGGCCTGTCGTAGTTCCTGCCGGTGGTTCCTGTCCGGCAGTTCCCGTCGGCAGTTCCTGCCGGCCGGCCGGCTGCGGGGGCAGCCGGCCTCAACCGACCGTACCGTCAGAGGAGTTGTCAGGAATGCGCAGCCGTCACGTGTTCCACGCCGTCGACTCGCACACCGAGGGCATGCCGACCCGGGTGATCACCGGAGGCTTCGGCGTCATCCCCGGCGCCACCATGGCCGAACGCCGGGTGCACTTCCAGCAGCACCTGGACCACTTCCGCACCCTGCTGATGTACGAGCCGCGCGGGCACGCCGCGATGAGCGGCGCGATCCTGCAGCCGCCCACCCGGCCGGACGCCGACTTCGGCGTGCTCTACATCGAGGTGTCCGGGCTGCTGCCGATGTGCGGGCACGGCACCATCGGTGTGGCCACCGTCCTGGTCGAGACCGGGATGGTGCCGGTGGTCGAGCCGGTCACGACGGTACGGCTGGACACCCCCGCCGGACTGGTGGTCGCCGAGGTGCGGGTCGAGGGCGGCGCCGCCAAGGCCGTCACCATCCGCAACGTCGCCTCGTACTCCGTCGCGCTGGACCGCAAGATCGAGGTGCCCGGCTACGGCACCGTCGGCTACGACCTCGCGTACGGCGGCAACTTCTACGCGATCCTGCCGCTCGCCGAGCTCGGGCTGCCGTTCGAGCGCGAGCGCAAGCAGGAGATCCTGGACGCCGGCCTCGCCCTGATGGACGCGATCAACGCGGGCCCCGACCGGCCGGTGCACCCGGAGAACCCGTCCATCCACAGCTGCCACCATGTCCAGCTGCTCGCCCCCGGCTCCACCGCCGAACACTCCCGGCACGCGATGGCCATCCACCCCGGCTGGTTCGACCGCTCGCCCTGCGGCACCGGCACCTCGGCCCGGATGGCACAGCTGCACGCGCGCGGCGAACTGCCGCTGGACCGGGACTTCCGCAACGACTCCTTCATCGGGACGACCTTCACCGGCCGGCTGGTGGCGGAGACCGAGGTGGCCGGGCGGCCGGCCGTGGTGCCCACCGTCACCGGGCGGGCCTGGGTCACCGGCACCGCGCAGTACTTCCTCGACCCGGACGACCCGTTCCCGGCGGGCTTCCTGCTCTGACGCTTTGTCTTGAACGTGCTCTGAAGGGCTGGTAGTTGTGACCATCACCTCGTACAACCCCGCCGACCCGACCGACCTCGTGGTCGCCGTCGAGGCGCCCGGCGCCGAGGCCGTGCGGGCCGCCGTCGGACGGGCCCGGACCGCCCAGCGCGGCTGGCTCGCGGCCGGGGCGGGCGCCCGGTCGGCCGCGCTGGGCCGGATCGCCGAGGCCGTCGAGGCGCACGCCGACGAGCTCGCCGCACTGATCGTGCGCGAGGTCGGCAAGCCGCTCGCCGAGGCCCGGGGGGAGGTCGCCCGGACGGCGGCGATCTGGCGCTACTACGCCCAGGCGCCGTACGAGCCTTCCGGCGCGGTGCACGAGACCGCCGCCGGGCCCGGGCTGCTGCTCACCCGGCGCCGCCCGCACGGGGTGGCCGGGCTGATCGCGCCGTGGAACTTCCCCCTGGCGATCCCGAGTTGGAAGGCCGCGCCGGCCCTGGCGGTCGGCAACACGGCGGTGCTCAAGCCCGCGCCGGAGGCGACGGCGTGCGCGCTGCGGCTCGCCGAGCTGGCCTCGGCCGCGGGCCTGCCCGAGGACGTGCTCACGGTGCTGCCCGGCGGCGCCGAGGAGGGTGCGGCGCTGGTCGAGGCGGCGGACGTGCTGTCCTTCACCGGCTCGACCGGGGTCGGCCGGGCCGTGGTGCGGGCCGCCACCGGGCGCGGGGTGCCGGTGCAGGCCGAACTCGGCGGCCTGAACGCCGCGTTGGTGCTGCCGGACGCGGACGTGGAGCTGGCCGCCGGGCACATCGCGGCCGCGATCGCCGGGTACGCCGGGCAGAAGTGCACCGCCACCAGCCGGGTGATCGCGGTCGGGGCGGCGTACGGGCCGCTGCGCGAGGCCTTGGTGAAGGCGCTGTCGGCGGTGGACGACGCCGTGTGCGGGCCGGTGATCGCCGCTGCCGCGCGGGAGCGGATGGTCACGGCGGTGGAGTCGGCCGTCGCCGCCGGGGCGAGCGTGCTCACCGGCGGGCGGGTGCCCGAGCGGGCCGGCTGGTACGTCGAGCCGACCCTGCTCGCCGACGTTCCCGCCCAACACCCGCTGGCGCGCGAGGAGTTCTTCGGCCCGGTCGCGGTGCTGCACGCGGCGGCCGACCTGGACCAGGCCATCGCGCTCGCCAACGACACCCCGCACAGCCTCGCCACCTCGGTGCACACCCGTAGCCTGGACGCGGCCCTGGCCGCCGCCGAGCGGCTCGACGCGGGCATGATCCGGGTCAACGCGCCGTCCAGCGGCGTCGACTTCCACCTGCCCTTCGGCGGGACCAAGGGGGCGGCCCACGGCGAGCGCGAACAGGGCCGGGCGGCGCTGGAGTTCTACACCGTCAGCCGGACGATCAGCGTGCTGCCGGGCGGGGGGCTGTGATGCCGGGTACGGGGTCGGGGTCGGGGTCGGGGTCGGGCGCGGGCGCGGGGCCGGTGCTGTGCGTGAGCACGGTCGACTACCACGCCGCCGGCGAGCCGTTCCGGATCGTGCTGGACGGGGTGCCCCCGATCCCCGGTGACAGCGTCGCCGAGCGGCGGGCCATCGCGATCGGCGCGGGCGGCAGCGCGACCGCGCCCCGGCCGAGCGCGCTGGACGATGTCCGGCAACTGCTCGTCCGGGAGCCGCGCGGGCACGCCGGGATGTACGGCGGGTTCCTGGTGCCGCCGGACGACGACGAGGCCCACCTGGGCGTGCTGTTCTGGCACAAGGACGGCTACTCGACCGCCTGCGGGCACGGCACCATCGCGCTCGGCGCCTGGGCCGTGGACTCCGGGCTCGTCCCGGCCCCCGCGGACGGCGTGGCCCGGGTGCGGATCGACGTGCCCTCCGGGCGGGTCACCGCCCTGGTGCACCGGGCCGCCGGGCGCACCACCGGGGTCACCTTCCGCAACGTGCCGAGCCGGGTCAGCGCCCTGAAGCTGCCGGTCGAGACCTCGCGGGGCACGGTCGAGGTCGCCGTCGCGCACTCCGGGGCGTGCTACGTGTCGGTGCCGGCGGCCGCGCTCGGGCTCGCCGTCGAACCCGGCCTGCTGCCCGAACTCGTCGCCGTGGGGCGGGAGATCAGGGCGCTGCTGGCCGGCTCGGAGGCCGTCGCGCACCCGACCGACCCGCGGCTGTCCGGGGTGTACGGGGTCGTGCTGTACGACGAACTGCCGTCGGCCGAAGGGGTGTTGAACCAGCGGAACGCGGTGGTGTTCGCGGACGGGCAGATCGACCGCTCGCCCTGCGGCTCCGGCACCTCCGCGCGCCTGGCGGTGCTCGCCGCCGAAGGGCGGATCGCGCCGGGGGAGGAGCTGCGGCACGAGTCCGTCATCGGCACGGTGTTCACCGGGCGGGTGGTGGCGGGCGGTGACCCGCTGGGGGCGGGCGTCGTCACCGAGGTCGGCGGCACGGCGTTCCGGACCGGCGAGCACCTGTTCGTCCTGGAGCCGGGGGACTCGCTCGGGGCGGGGTTCACGCTGTGACAGCCACTGTGCTGCCCGGTGCGGGGGCTGAGCCGCTCCAGTACACCGTGCCGGGCACCGGCGGAGTCGGGCCCGCCGGGGCGGTGGGGGCGATCGAGCGGGCGCTGCTGGACGGGCTGGACCCGGAGGCGGCGCCCGCCCGGTCGGCCGTCCCGGTCCCCGCCGGCGAGCTGCTGCTGATGCCCGCCGCCGCCGGGCCGTACGCCGGGGTGAAGATCGCCGGGGTCGCGCCGGCCAACCCCGCGCGCGGGCTGCCCCGGATCACCGGCAGCTACCTGCTGCTGGACGGGCCGACGCTCCAGCCGCTGGCGCTGCTGGACGGCGCCGCCCTCACCGCCCTGCGCACGCCCGCCGTGACGGCGGCGGCGCTGGCGCGGCTCGCGGTCCCGGAGGCCGGACACCTGGTGGTGTTCGGCTCCGGGCCGCAGGCCTACGGGCACCTGGACGCGCTGCTCACCGTCCGGCCGCTGCGGCGGCTCACCGTGGTGGCGCGCCACGCCGGCCGGGCGGCCGCACTGGTCGCGTACGCGCGGGGGCTCGGGCTGGCGGCCTCGGCGGGCGGGCCGGAGGCGGTCGGGCAGGCGGATGTGGTGGTCTGCTGCACGACCGCGCGCACCCCGCTGTTCGACGGCGCGCTGGTGCCCGCGCACGCGGCCGTCGCCGCGGTCGGCTCGCACGAGCCGGACGCCCGGGAGGTGGACGAGGTGCTGGTCGGACGGGCCGAACTGTACGTGGAGGCACGGGCCGTGGCGGCCCGGGAGGCCGGGGACCTGCTGCTGGCGGGCGCGCTCGGGCGGCGGCAGGTGTGGAACCTGGCCGAGCTGCTGCGCGGCGACGCGCTGGTGCCGGACGGGCGGCCGCGGTTCTTCAAGAGCGTCGGGATGGCGTGGGAGGACCTCGCGGTGGCGGCGGAGGTGTACCGGGCCGGGGTGTCGTCGCCTCAGTCGGAATAGTCGCCGTAGAGCGACCGTTGTGCCGGCCGGTGGTCGCTGCCACCATGAACGTCGGCGGCGGTGTCGGCCTCGACCCGGCCGTTCGGATCGTGGAATGTTGCACGCTCAACGTAACGTGACATTGTACGCTGGTGTTCTGCACCCACCGGAGGAACACCATGGCCGAGCTCAAGTCCCGCACCCTGATCTCCGTGCAGGAGCGGCTCCGTGACCAGGTCGCCCACGCGCTCCGGGCCGCCCTGATCTCCGGCGAACTGCGCCCCGGCGTCGTCTACTCCGCGCCCGCCCTCGCCGCCGACTTCGGCGTCTCCGCGACCCCCGTCCGCGAGGCCATGCTCGACCTCGCCCGGGAAGGGCTGGTCGAGGCCGTCCGCAACAAGGGCTTCCGGGTCACCGAACTCACCGAGCGCGACCTCGACGACTACACCGGGATCCGCGCCCTGATCGAGGTCCCGACCGTCGGCCTGGTCACCCGCACCGCCACCAAGGAACAGTTGGAGCGGCTGCGCCCGCAGGCCGAGGCGATCGTCGCGGCCGCGCGCAAGCACGACCTGATCGGCTACCTCGAGGCGGACCGGCAGTTCCACCTCGACCTGCTCGGCCTGGCCGGCAACGCACGGCTGGTGGAGGTGGTCGGCGACCTGCGCAAGCGCTCCCGGCTGTACGGGCTGACCCGGCTGGACGAGCAGGGGCAGCTGGTCTCCTCGGCGGAGGAGCACCTCGAGCTGCTCGACCTGATGCTGAGCGGCGACGCCGCGGCGGCGGAGGCCTGCATGACCCGCCACCTCAGCCACGTCCGCTCGCTCTGGGCGGGCCAGGACGAGGCGGCGGAAGCGGAGCAGCCGGGGCTGCGGCTGCGGGCCCGGTAGGGGCTAAACCACCCGTTCGGGTGAAGGATGGGGATCGGGTACGGGAAGGCGCTCGCGTTCTACGATGATGATCTCGACATCGGCAGTCAGGAGGAACTCCATGTCCGCCGCCGCAGTGGAAGAGCCCTTCGAGCAGATGACGTTGCTCGAAGCCGCAGAGCTGATCTCTGATCGACTCGTGGGGCACCGGGTCGAGATTCTTGGAGGTCAGATCACGGTGACGCCGCCTCCGGACGGGCCGCATGGAGAGACGCTCACGGACCTGATGATCCCGTTGTTGGCAGCGGGGCTCCATGGTGACACGTCCCGAGTGGTTCAAGGGATGGGCCTGTGGTTGCCGGGCGGACCGTCCGACTACGCGATTCCGGATCTGTGTGTTGTTGATGCTGACTACCGAGAACACCTGATCGAACGCAACTGCTATGACCCAGCGGTCTTCCGTCTTGCACTGGAAGTGACGTCGTCGAACTTCACGACTGATCTGAAGGTCAAGCCACCGCTGTACGCCGAGGCCGGGGTGCCGGTCTACGTCATCGTGGACCGGACGAATCAACGTGTGATGGTGCTGACCGACCCCAAGGACGGCGAGTACCGGGTGCACGCCGTCCACCACCCCGGGCAGTCGTTCACCTTGCCGGAGTCGATCGGGGCGTCGGTGACGCTCTCGGTGGACGATGTGCTCACCGCCAAGAAGTAGCTCAGGCGACTGCCGGGACCGTCAGGCGTCCGTCCCGTACCTCGGCGATCTGGTCGACGGCGGTCAGGTGGGTGCGGTCGTGGGTGACCAGGACGGTGGCGGTCGCCCGGCGGTGGGTGAGTTCGGTGATCAAGTCGAGTACCGCCGCGCCGCGTTCGTGGTCGAGGGCGCTGGTGGGCTCGTCGACCAGCAGCACGGTGGGGTCGTTCATCAGGGCGCGGGCGATGTTGACCCGCTGGCGCTGGCCGCCGGAGAGCTGGTGGGGGCGGCGGGCGGCCTGGTCGCGCAGGCCGACGGCGTCCAGGAGTTCCAGGGCGCGGGGGAGGGCGCTGCGCGGGGAGCGGCCGTCGAGGTGGGCCATCACCTGGAGCTGCTCGGCGGCCGTCAACGAGGGCAGCAGGTTGGCCTGTTGGAAGACGATGCCGATCCTGGTGCGGCGCAGGGCGGTGAGTTCGGCGCGGCTGAGGCCCGCCGTGTCGGTACCGTCGACGACGACCCGGCCGGAGTCCGGGGCGATCAGGGTGGCGGCCACCGCCAGCAGGCTGGACTTGCCGGAGCCGGAGGGGCCGACGACGGCCGTGAGCGTGCCCTTGGGGACGGTCAGCGAGACGTCGTTCAGTGCCGTGAGCCGGCCGTCGCCGTCCGGGTAGGTCAAGGTGATGCGGTCGATTTCGAGGCTCATCGGGCGCTCCCCAGGGCGGTCAGCGGGTCGACGGAGGTGATCCGGCGGATGGACAGGGCCGCGCCGACCGCGCCGAGGGCGATCATGACGGCGGCGGGCAGCAGCAGGGTCGGGGCGTCCAGGACGAAGGGGACGGCGGAGCCGATCAGCGAGCCGGCGCCGAGGGCGATCGCGGTGCCGACGGCCGTACCGAGCACCAGCAGCAGCACGGCCTGGCCGAGGGCGTCGCGCAGCAGGTAGCGGGTGGAGGCGCCGAGGGCCTTCAACACGGCGATGTCGCCGCTGCGTTGGATCGTCCAGACGGTGAAGAAGGCGCCGATCACCAGGGCGGAGATGGCGAACAGGAAGCCGCGCATCAGCTGGAGCGAGCCGTTCTCGGAGGTGTAGGAGCCGATCGCGGCGAGGGCGTCGTCCCGGGTGCGGGTCACGGTCCCCTGGTGGGTGTCGGCGGCGGCGAGGTCGGCGCCCCCGGCGGTGCGGAGCGCGATGACGGTGGCGTGGCCGGCGCCGCCGGGGGCGAACTGCTGCCAGTCGGTGAGACTGGTCCAGATCACCGGGGTGTGGCTGTACGCGGCGTCGCCGTCGACGGCGGCCACCTGCAGCGGGTGCCCGGCGAGGGTGAAGCCCGCGCCGGGGGTGAGGTTGCCGAGCTTCTCGGCGGCGGCCTTGGAGAGCACGGCCTTCCCGGGGGCGATCAGGCCGCCCTGCGGGGCCAGGCCGGAGCCGTCGGGGACGCCGAAGGCGGACAGGGCGGCGGTGCGCTGCCCGGCGGCGGCCTTGGTGGTGGTGATGCCGAGCGGCTGGGCGGAGGTGACGCCGGGCTCCCGGGACCAGGCCTGCCACTGGTCGGGGGTGACCTGGGAGTCGGTGAAGTTGAGCTCCTGCCCGTCGGCGGGCTTGCCGAAGACCAGGTGGTCGGCGGGCAGGCCGCTGATCGCGGAGATGTTCTGCCGGCCGA
This sequence comes from Kitasatospora sp. NPDC058162, assembly GCF_042884005.1. Taxonomy (NCBI): domain Bacteria; kingdom Bacillati; phylum Actinomycetota; class Actinomycetes; order Kitasatosporales; family Streptomycetaceae; genus Kitasatospora; species Kitasatospora sp. NPDC058162. The sequence goes on along the minus strand of NZ_JBHVUS010000025.1, from coordinate 17,820 downwards.
GCCCGGCGGTCAGCCCGGACAGCATGCCGACCAGCACGGTGATCAGCACGATGACGGTTCCCATCAGGGCGAACCGCCCCTTGGCGAACCCCAGATCCCTCCAGGCGACGAACACGGTGGGCCTTTCTGCCGGACGGAGCGAGCGATGTCCCCACGGTCCCGGAGAAGGGGGTCCGCGGGCATCGCGCCGGGGATTGCATCCTGGGCATCAAAGGGCAGAAGCGGAGTTCAACCTTTTGATTGATGCCGGGGCCCGGGTCGGAACCTAGGCTGGAGGGATGGCGACCGAACGATCCAGAACCACCCCCGTCGCCCTCGTCCTCCGGGTCTGCCTGCACCTGCTGGTGGCGGGCCTGCTGGCGCTCGCCGTCGCCCGGGCCGCGTTCGCCGACCGGGGCGGGGACCCGGCCGCCGTCGCGGCCGCGGCCTCCGCGATGGCGGCCGTGTACGCGATCGGGCCGCGGCTGGCCGCCGTGCACCGGTCCCGCCGCGGCGCGGCGCTCTGGCTGGCGCTGCTCGGCGTCACCTGGGCGGGCCTGCTGGTCGCCACCCAGGACGGGGTGTGGCTGGCGTTCCCGCTGTACTTCCTGGAACTGCACCTGCTCGGCCGGCGCAGCGGGCTGGCCGCCGTCGCGCTGACAGCGGCGGCGGCGATCGCCGGGTGGTCCTTCCACCAGCACGGCTTCAACCCGGCCGCCGCCATCGGGCCCGCGCTCGGCGCGGCCGTCGCCACCGCCACCGTGCTCGGCTACCAGGCGCTGTACCGGGAGAGCGAGGAACGGCGCCGGCTGATCGACGAACTGACCGCCGCCCGCGCCGACGCCGCCGCCGCCCACCACGCCGCCGGCGTGCTCGCCGAACGGGAGCGGCTGGCCCGGGAGATCCACGACACCCTCGCGCAGAGCCTCAGCTCCATCCAGCTGCTGCTGCGCGCGGCCCAGCGGGCGCTGCCCGAGCGCACCGAGGCCGCCGCCGGGTACGTCGAGCAGGCGCGGCAGGCCGCCCAGGACAACCTGGACGAGGCCCGGCGCTTCGTCCGCGCGCTCACCCCGCCCGCGCTGGACGGCGATCCGCTCCCGGTCGCGCTGGAGCGGCTGTGCGCGACCACCACGGCGCACAGCGGCCTGCCCGTCCACCTGCACGTCTCCGGGGACCAGGTGCGGCTGCCCGCCCCCCAGGAGGTCGCGCTGCTGCGGATCGCGCAGTCGGCGCTCGGCAACACCGTGCGGCACGCGAAGGCCTCGCGGGCCGAGGTGACACTCAGCTACATGGAGGGCGAGGTGGCGTTGGACGTGTTCGACGACGGGGCCGGGTTCGACCCGGCGGCGGTCGCCGGCCGCACCGGCGGGGACGGCGGCTTCGGACTGCCCTCGATGCGGGCCCGGGCCCGGGCGCTCGGCGGCAGCTTCACCGTGGAGTCCGCACCCGGGGAGGGGACGGCGCTGGCCGTACAGCTGCCCGTCGCCCCGTCGCCGGAGGTCGGACCGTGATCCGGCTGCTGATCGCCGACGACCACCCGGTGGTGCGGGCCGGGCTGCGGGCGGTGCTGGAGAGCGAACCGGACTTCGCCATCGTCGCCGAGGCCGCGACCGCCGAGCGGGCCGTCGAGCTGGCCGCCGAACCCGGCGTGGACGTGGTGCTGATGGACCTCCAGTTCGGTCCCGGCTCGGCGATGAACGGGGCCCAGGCCACCGCCGCGATCACCGCCCGGGCGGGGGCGCCGAGGGTCCTGGTCGTCACCACCTACGACAGCGACGCCGACACCCTGCCGGCCCTGGAGGCGGGCGCCACCGGCTACCTGCTGAAGGACGCGCCGCCGGAGGAACTCGCCCAGGCGGTCCGGGCCGCCGCGGCGGGCCGCAGCGCGCTGGCGGCCAGCGTGGCGGACCGGCTGCTGGAACGCATGCGGACGCCCGCGGCGGCGCTCAGCGCGCGGGAGACCGAGGTGCTCGGGCTGGTCGCGGACGGGCTGACGAACCAGCAGGTCAGCCAGCGGCTGCACCTGAGCCAGGCCACCGTGAAGTCCCATCTGGTGCACATCTACACGAAGTTGGGCGTGGACTCGCGCACCGCGGCGGTGCGGGAGGCGCGCGGGCGCGGACTGATCCGCTGACCGGGCCGGGCGTAGGGTGGGGGCGTCCGGTGCCCGTGACCGTGTGAGGAGCCGTCCCCGATGACCGTCCGTCTCGATGACCTCGCCGTCCCGGTGATTGGCGCCCCGATGGCGGGCGGGGCCTCCACCCCCGAACTGGTGACCGCGGTGAACCGGGCCGGCGGGCTCGGGTTCCTCGCGGCGGGCTACAAGTCGGCCGCCGCGATGGCCGAACAGATCGCCGCGGTACGGAAGGCGAGCGACCGGCCGTACGGGGTGAACCTCTTCGTGCCGGCCCCGCCCGGGGACCCGGCGGCCGTCGCCGCCTACCGGGAACGGCTGCGGCCCGAGGCCGAGCACTGGGGGGTGGCGCTGCCGGAGCGGATCGGGCCGGACCGGGACGACTGGGAGGCCAAGCTCGAGGCGCTGCTCGCCGACCCGGTGCCGGTCGTCTCCTACACCTTCGGGCTGCCCACGGCCGAGGAGGCGGCCGCGCTGCGCGCGGCGGGGACGCTGCAGGTCGGCACCGTCACCACGCCGGAGGAGGCGCGGGCGGCGCAGGCGGTCGGCATGGACGCCCTGTGCGTGCAGGGCCCGGAGGCCGGCGGGCACCGCGCCACCCACCGGGTGACGGACCGGCCGGGGGAGCTGCCGCTGCTGGAACTGCTGGCCGCCGTACGGGCGGTGACGCCGCTGCCGCTGATCGCCGCGGGCGGACTGGGAGACGGCCCGGCGGTCGCGGCGGCGCTGCGGGCCGGGGCGGCCGCGGTGCAGCTGGGGACGGCGCTGCTGCGCTCCGACGAGTCCGGCGCCTCGGCCGCGCACCGGGCCGCGCTCACCGAACGGCCGGAGACCGTCGTCACCCGCGCCTTCACCGGCCGCCCCGCCCGCGGCCTGCGCAACGCCTTCATCGACCGCCACGGCCCGTACGCCCCGCCCGCCTACCCCGAGGTCCACCACCTCACCGCCCCGCTGCGCGCCGCCGCCACCCGCCGCGCCGACACCGACGCCATGCACCTCTGGGCCGGCACCGCCCACCACCTGGCCGCCACCGGCCCGGCCGAGCACCTCGTCACGGACCTGTGGCGGAGCGCGCGGGGGGCCGGACTCAGCTGAGCAGGGTGGACATCCAGGACTCGATGGCGGGGACGGTCCTGGGGAGGGCGGCGGACATCAGGTGGGCGCCGTCCTCGGTGATGACGAGGTCGTCCTCGATGCGGATGCCGAGGCCGCGGAGTTCGAGGGGGAGGGTTTCGTCGTCGGGCTGGAGGTAGAGGCCGGGTTCGACGGTGAGGACCATGCCGGCTTCGAGGGTGCCGTCGACGTAGCGGTCGGCGCGGGCCTTGGCGCAGTCGTGGTAGTCGAGGCCGAGCATGTGGCCGCTGCCGCAGAGGGTGTAGCGGCGGTAGAGGCCGCTGTCCTCGGCGAGGGCCTGGTCGGCGGGGATGCGCAGGACGCCCCAGTCGGCGAGGCCTTCGGCGATGACCCGCATGGCGGCGCGGTGGAAGTCGCGGAAGCGGGCGCCGGGGCGCAGGGCGGCGATGCCGGCGCTCTGGGCGGCGAGGACGAGTTCGTAGGCCTGGCGCTGGACCGGGGTGAAGGTGCCGCTGAGCGGGAGGGTGCGGGTGATGTCGGCGGCGTAGAGGGTGTCGGTCTCGACGCCGGCGTCGAGCAGGAGCAGGGCGTTCGGGTCGAGGGCGCCGTCGTTGCGGATCCAGTGCAGGACGCAGGCGTGGGCGCCGGAGGCGGCGATGGTGGTGTAGCTGGGGCCGTTGCCCTCGGCGCGGGCGCGCAGGTCGAAGACGCCCTCGATCCAGCGTTCGCCGCGGTGGTGGCGCAGGGCGGCGGGGAGGGCGCGGACGACGTCCTCGAAGCCGGCGACGGTGTGGTCGACGGCGAGTTGCAGCTGCTGGACCTCCCAGGTGTCCTTGACCAGGCGCAACTCGGAGAGCACGGCGGCGAGTTCGTCGTCCTGGGTGAAGGAGCCGCGCCCGGTGGCCTCGTCGACGAGGGCGTCGGTGCCGGCCAGCACCCGGGTGGGCGGTTGCGGTCCGCTGAGCAACTTGCCGAGGTCGTCGAGGTGTTCGGTGCGCAGCCCGGTGAGCCGGGCGGTCTCGTCCAGGTCGGGGCGGCGGCCGACCCAGAACTCGCCGTAGCGCCGGTCGCGGTAGAACTCGCCGCCGCTGCGCGGGGATCGGGGGCGTACGTGGAGGACCGGCTCGTGGCCTTCGGGGCCGGCCGGTTCGAGGACGAGGACGTGGTCGGCCTGGTCCTCGCCGGTGAGGCCGGTGAGCCAGGCGTAGGCGCTGTGCGGGCGGAAGCGGTGGTCGAGGTCGTTGCAGCGGACCTTGAGGCGGCCGGCCGGGACGATCAGCCGTTCGCCGGGGAAGGCGGCGGAGAGCCGGGCCCGGCGGCGGGCGAACTCGGGGTAGCCGGGGACGCGTTGGTCGGCGGGGAGCGGGGTCGCGGCCCAGGCGGTGCCCATGAAGGCGTCCAGGGCGGGGGAGACCGCGAGGTCGTGGCTGCCGGCGGCGAGGCCGGGGCGGGGTCGGGTCACCGGTGAACTCCTAGGCGGGGGTGGGGAGCTGGGGTTGGTGGGACACAGCTGGGTAACGGCGGGCGCCACCTCTTGTGCAGTGCAATTTCACATTACTATGTTACGGGTCACACAGCGGTGCGGCCAGAGCCGGCCCGCGGACCGATGCAGGCCCCCCACAGCGGAGTTGCCACATGACCAGGCGCACCCATGCCCTCCTCGCCGCCGCCCTCGCGGCGACCCTCACCCTCGGCCTCGGGGCCTGCAAGAACGACAAGAGCGACAGCGGCGACGACGCGGCCGCCACCAGCACCAAGGGCCCGGGCGCGGAGAGCGGTTCGGTCATCGGCGGCACCCCGGCCAAGGGCGGCACCCTCACCGTCCTGACCAACCAGGACTTCGCCCACCTCGACCCGGCGCGCAACTGGACCGTCCCGCACATGGACTTCGGCACCCGGCTGCTCTACCGCACCCTGACGACCTTCAAGTCCGAGCCGGGAGCCGCCGGCAGCGAGATCGTCCCGGACCTCGCGACCGACCTGGGCAAGTCCTCGGACGGCGGCAAGACCTGGACCTTCACCCTCAAGGACGGCCTCAAGTACGAGGACGGCAGCACGATCAAGTCCGCCGACATCAAGTACAACGTCGAGCGCTCCTTCTCCCCGGACCTCACCGGCGGGCCGGACTACGCGATCCAGTACCTGGCCGGCGGTGAGAACTACAAGGGCCCGCTCACCGGCGAGCACCTGGCGAGCATCGAGACCCCGGACGAGAAGACGATCGTCTTCCACCTCAAGCGCCCGGTCGCCGAGTTCTCGGACACCGTCACCCTGCCGACCTTCGCGCCCGTCCCGCAGTCCCAGGAGAAGGGCACCCAGTACGACTCCCGGCCGTTCTCCTCCGGCCCGTACAAGATCGAGACCTACGACCGGGGCAAGCAGCTGGTCCTGGTCCGCAACACCAGCTGGGACCCGGGGACCGACACCGTCCGCAAGGCCTACCCGGACCGGATCGTGGTCACCGAGGGCATCAAGGGCGGCCAGGCGGACGACCGGATCATCGCCAGCGAGGGCGCCGACGCCAACGCCATCAACATGCCCTGGATGCAGCACGAGTCGGTCGCCAAGGTGCTGCCCAAGGCGGACGTCAAAGCCCGGATGGCGGCCGAGCGGACCGGCTGTACGGACATGCTCTACCTGAACACCGCCAAGGCGCCGTTCGACGACCCGAAGGCGCGCGAGGCGATGATGTGGGCCGTCGACCGCGAGGCCCAGGTGACCGCGTTCGGCGGCCCGGCGATGGCCGACGTGGCGACCTCCTTCCTCCCGCCGTCGCTGACCGGCGGGGTCAAGGCCGATCCGCTGAAGATCCCGGCCACCGGGGACCCGGAGAAGGCCAAGGCGCTGCTCAAGGAGGCGGGCAAGACCGACCTCAAGATCGGGCTCACCGTCTCGCTCGGCGACAAGACCCGCGCCGAGGCGGTCCAGCAGTCGCTGGCCAAGGCCGGCGTCCAGGTCACCGTCAACACCGTGGACCCGTCCGCCTTCACCGACACCCTCGGCGACACCAAGAACGCCCCCGAGCTGGCCATCAACGGCTGGTGCCCGGACTACCCGTCCGCCGCGACCTTCCTGCCGTTCCAGTTCGACGGACGCACCATCAAGGAGAAGGGCAACCAGGGCAACCTCAGCCAGTTCCGGGACCAGGCCACGATGGACCGGATGGACGCGATCGCGGCCATGCCGGACGTCAACGAGGCCAACAAGGCCTGGCAGCAGCTGGACGAGGACCTGATGCGCAAGGCGCCCGCCGTCCCGCTGATGTGGCAGCGCCGCCCGCTGATGGTCGGCACCAACGTGGCCGGGGCGTTCGGCAGTTCGGGCTACGCGGGGATGATCGACCTGGCCGTGGTGGGCCTCAAGGACCCGGCCAAGGGCAAGTGAGCGGCTCCATGAGTACGACCACTGAGCCTCCCGCCGCAGCGGAAGGCGCGGCGGAAGCCGCGGCCGCTGTCCCCGCGAAGGCCGCCGGGCGCGGGCCGTGGCGGCTGGTCCTGGACCAGCTGTGGGCCCGCGGTTCGGCCCGGTTCGGCCTGATCACGGTCGGCGTGCTGCTGCTGGCGGCCGCCCTGGCCGGCCCGCTGAGCGCGCTCGGCGGCTGGACCCCCGAGGAGTTCGACAAGCGCGCCGTGGACGCCTACCTGGGCGGCATGCCCAGGGGTGACTTCGGCGGCATCAGCACCCGGCACTGGCTGGGCGTGGAGCCGATCACCGGGCGCGACCTGTTCGCCCGGGTGCTGCACGGCGGGCAGGTGTCGCTGCTGATCGCGTTCACCGCGACCGCGGTCGTCGTGGTCACCGGCACCCTGGCGGGCGTCGCGGCGGGCTACTTCGGCGGCCGGACCGACGCCGTGCTGTCCCGGTTGATGGACCTCACGATGTCCTTCCCCTCGCTGATCTTCATGATCGCGATGATGTCGGTGGCCAAGGACGTCAACCGGATCCTGCTGATCACCCTGGTGATCGGCCTGTTCACCTGGCCCGGCATCGCCCGGGTGGTGCGCGGCCAGACCCTCTCGCTCAAGCACCGCGAGTACGTCGAGGCCGCCCGGGTCGGCGGCGCCCGCTCCTGGCGCATCCTCACCCGGGAGATCCTGCCGAACGTCTCGGGCCCGGTCATCGCGTACACCACGCTGCTGATCCCCGGCATGATCGCCACCGAGGCCGCGCTCAGCTACCTCGGCGTGGGCGTGCGCCCGCCGACCCCGTCCTGGGGGCAGATGATCGCCGAGAGCATCGTCCACTACGAGACCGACCCGACGTACTTCCTCATCCCGACGGCCTTCCTGTTCCTCGCCGTGCTCGCCTTCACCCTGCTCGGGGACGCGCTGCGGGACATCCTCGACCCCCGGGGAGCCCGATCGTGATCCGCTACCCCGACCCCCGCGGAGGCCGGTCGTGATCCTCTACCTCGGCCGCCGCCTGCTCGGCGTGGCGGGCATCCTGCTCGCCATCTGCGCCATCACCTTCACCATCTTCTACCTGCTGCCCAACGACCCGGCCGCGGCCGCCTGCGGCAAGACCTGCAGCCCCGAGCGGCTCGCCGACGTCAAGGCGGCGATGGGCCTGGACAAGCCGGTCTGGGACCAGTTCGCCGCCTACCTGACCGGGATCTTCGCGGGCCGCGACTACGGCACCGGCCCGAGCGCGGTGCACTGCGGCTTCCCCTGCCTCGGCTACTCCTACGAGTACGGGCTGCCGGTCTGGGACCTGCTCACCGACCGCCTCCCGGTCTCGATCTCGCTGGCCCTCGGTGCCGCCGTGCTCTGGCTGCTCCTCGGCCTCGGCGCGGGCGTCACCTCGGCACTGCGCAAGGGCGGCTTCACCGACCGGACCCTGATGGTGCTCTCGGTCGGGGCGGCCTCGCTGCCGGTCTACTTCACCTCGATCATGCTGATCTGGGGCCTGGTCCGGACGGCCGGGCTGCTGCCCTACCCCTCGTACCACGCGTTCACCGACGGCCCGCTCGACTGGGCGAGCAACCTGCTGCTGCCCTGGACCGCCCTCGCCCTGCTGTACGCGGCGATGTACGCCCGGCAGAGCCGCACCTCGATGATCGAGGCGATGGCCGAGCCGTACATCCGCACCGCCCGGGCGAAGGGGCTGCCGGCCCGCACGGTGACCGTCAAGCACGGGCTGCGCTCCGCGGCGACGCCGATCCTGACCATCTTCGGGATGGACCTCGGCGGACTGCTGGCCGGGGCCGTCATCACCGAGTCGATCTTCGGCCTGCCCGGCGTCGGCCGGCTGTTCTACGACGGACTGGCCCGCTCCGACCAGCCCGTGATCCTCGGCGTCACCCTGCTCGCGGCCTTCTTCATCGTCGCGGCGAACCTGCTGGTCGACCTGCTCTACGCGGTCGTCGACCCGAGAGTGAGGTACTGATGCCCAGTCTGTTGGAGGTCGAGGACCTCAAGGTCGCCTTCGACACCCCGCGCGGCACCGTCCGGGCCGTGGACGGCATCTCCTTCACCGTCGAGGCCGGGCGCACCCTCGGGCTGGTCGGTGAGTCCGGCAGCGGCAAGTCCGTCACCTCGCTGGCCCTCATGGGCCTGCACCGCGGCGCCGCCGTCAGCGGCTCGATCCGGCTCGACGGGCGGGAGTTGACCGGGCTGGGGGAGCGGGAGCTGGGCACCGTCCGGGGCCGGCGGATCGCCATGGTCTTCCAGGACCCGCTGTCCAGCCTCCACCCCTTCTACACCGTCGGCGAACAGATCGCCGAGCACTACCGGGTGCACTTCCGGGCCGGCCGCAAGGCCGGACGGGCCCGGGCGGTCGAGATGCTCGCCGAGGTCGGCATCCCGGAGCCGGCCCGCCGGGTCGACGAGTACCCGCACCAGTTCTCCGGCGGCATGCGCCAGCGCGTGATGATCGCCATGGCGCTCGCCTGCGAACCCGACCTGCTGATCGCCGACGAGCCCACCACCGCGCTGGACGTCACCGTCCAGGCCCAGATCCTCGACCTGATCGCCCGGATCCAGCAGGACCGCGGCCTCGGCGTCGTGATGATCACCCACGACCTGGGCGTGGTCGCCCGGGTCGCCCACCAGGTGCTGGTCATGTACGGCGGCCGGGCGGCCGAACAGGCCCCGGCGGAACGGCTGTTCGCCGCACCCGCGCACCCGTACACCCGCGGCCTGCTGGACTCGCTGCCGCGCCTGGACGACCCCGACGACGCGCCGCTGCGGGCCATCCCCGGCAGCCCGCCCTCGCTGCTCACCCCCGCCCCCGGCTGCTCCTTCGCCCCGCGCTGCGCCCGCACCACCGCGGCGCCCGCCGAGGAGCACGCCCGCTGCCTGGCGGAGCGCCCGCCGCTCGACCCGTTCGGCCCGCCCGACGTGGGCCACCGGGCCGCCTGCCACTTGCCACTGGTGCCGGAAGGGGCCCTCTGATGGCCGAACCAGTACTGTCCGAGCCGGCGACTGCATCGCGCTCGACTGAACCGCTGCTGTCCGTACGGGACTTGGTGAAGACCTTCGCCGGCCGGCGCAGCCGCACCGGCCGGGCCGGCGCGCCGGTCCGGGCCGTGGACGGGGTGAGCTTCGACCTCGGCGCGGGCGAGACGCTGGGCCTGGTCGGCGAGTCCGGCTGCGGCAAGTCCACCACCGGCCGGATGATCGTCCGGCTGCTCGACCCCACCTCGGGCACCGTCACCTTCGACGGCACCGAGATCGGCGGCCTCTCCCAGGCCCGGCTGCGGCCGCACCGGCGGCACCTGCAGATGGTCTTCCAGGACCCGTACTCCTCGCTCAACCCAAGGCAGACGGTGGCCCGGATCATCTCCGAGCCGCTGCTGGTCCAGGGCGCGAGCGCCGCGGCGGCACGCGGCCGGGCGGCCGAACTGATGGAGCTGGTCGGGCTGATCCCCGAGCACCTCGACCGCTACCCGCACGAGTTCTCCGGCGGCCAGGCGCAGCGGATCGGCATCGCCCGCTCGCTGGCCACCTCGCCGAAGCTGGTGGTCGCGGACGAGCCGGTGTCCGCGCTGGACGTCTCGGTCCAGGCCCAAGTGGTCAACCTGATGGAGCAGTTGCAGCGGGAGCTGGGCCTGGCGTACGTATTCATCGCGCACGACCTCTCGGTGGTCAAGCGGGTCTGCGACCGGGTCGCGGTGATGTACCTGGGCCGGATCGTGGAGATCGGCGACAAGGCCGAGGTGTACGGCAGCCCGGCGCACCCGTACACCCGGGCGCTGCTGTCCGCTGTCCCGCTGCCGGACCCGGCGGCGGAGCGGGCCCGGGAGCGGATCGTGCTGCTCGGCGACCCGCCGAGCCCGGCCGACCCGCCGACCGGGTGCGGCTTCCACCCGCGCTGTCCGAAGGCGCAGGCGCGCTGCCGGACGGAGCGGCCGCTGCTGGAGCCGGTCGGTGCGGGCGGCCGCCAGGCGGCCTGCCACTTCCCGGAAGGGCCGTAGCGGAGCCGCAGTGCAGCCGCAGTAGTGCCGCAGCGCAGCCGCAGTAGAGCTGCGGTAGCGCCGCAGCGGCGAACAAGCCCCCGGTCGGGCGCGGCGGGGAACCTCACGAGGGCCGCGTCCGACCGGGTTCCACTTCTTTACTGCTCCGCTATTGCTCCTCGGGGGGCAGCAGCAGCCGGGGCCCGGGCCCCTCGGTGGCGAGTTCGTCGCCGGGGTTGAGCACCCGGCAGCGGCGCAGCGACACGCAGCCGCAGCCGATGCAGCCGGTCAGTTCGGCCTCCAGGTGCTCCAACTCGGTGCGGCGGGCGCGTAGTTGATCGGCCCACCGGCGGGAGATCCGTTCCCAGTCGTGCTTGCCCGGCATCCGGTCCTCGGGCAGGCCGGTGAACACCTCGGCGACCTCGGCGAGCGGGATGCCGAGCCGTTTGGCGACCAGGATCAGCGAGATGCGGCGCAGCACGTGCCGCCGGTAGCGGCGCTGGTTGCCCGCCGACCGTTCGGAGGAGATCAGCCCCTGCTCCTCGTAGAAGCGCACGGCCGAGGTGGCGATCCCGGCCCGTCGGGCCACCTCGCCCACGCTCAGCAGGTCGACGGGCGCGGTCCCGGTCATGGTCCCCACTCCTTGACTTCAAGCTCTCTTGAAGTCCTAGCGTATCGGACGTGACCGAATCAACCGCCGTCCGAGCCGCCACCGACCTTGCCGACAAGCCCAGTTACCCACCGCAGTCGCCGACCGCCGGGGCCTCGGGCGGGTGGCGCGAACCCTTCTCCCGCCGTGACGCGGCGGCCGCGTCGATCCTGGCCCCGGATCCCTTTTCGTCGAGGGGATCCGGGGCCTTCCGGTCCGTCCGGGGCCTTCGCGTCCGTCCGGGCCTTCCGGTCCGTCCGGGGTCGGTGCGAGGCACGGGTCAGTGCGCGGTGTACTCCACGGTCACGCTGATGACCACCAGCACCGCGTAGACCACCGCCAGGGTGGTCCGGCCGGAGGCGTGCAGCGCGAGCGCCCCGGTGAGCAGGGCCAGCAGCTTGAGCACGATCTCCACGCCGAGCGGCTGGCGGAACCTGGGCCCGCCCGCGGCCAGGAACAGCCCCCAGAAGGCGGCTGCCAGGGCCGGGGCGCCGAGGCCCAGCAGCAGCCGGGTGGCCAGGCTGGAGCCGGTCTTGAACCCCCAGTAGCAGAGCGAGGCCAGTAGGGCGAGCTCCAGCCCGAAGGCGAGTCCCGCGTTGGTCATGGTCAGCGGGGTCCACTGCCGCTGTCCGACCGGTTTCGGTCTTTCGATCCTCATCCCGTGCTCTCCCCGTTCGCCGGGCCGCCCGGTCGGGCGGCGGTCAGCCGGAGTTTCCCAGTCCGGCCCGCGGGAACTCAATGGATCGCCCCGAAGACGTGTACGGATCAGGGGCCGGGCCGTAGCCTGGCGCATGCAATGTCACACATCACCAGAGGGAGTACCGCCGTGGTCGACGACCTGAGCACCGCCGAGCCCCCGGCCCCGCTGCCCGCCGCCGAGGGCCTGTTCAGTCTGTCGCCGCACGCCGCGCACCTCAACCACGGCTCCTTCGGCGCCGTGCCGCTCCCGGTGCAGCGGGTGCAGGCGGAGCTGCGGACCGAGCACGAGCTGGACCCGGACGGCTTCTTCGCCGACCTGCCGGCCCGGATCGCCGGGACCCGGGAGCTGATCGCCGCCGAACTGGCCACCGACCCGGACCGGCTGGCGCTGGTCGCCAACGTCACCGAGGCGGCCGCGATCGCCCTGGACAGCATCCCGTTCGCCCCCGGCGACCGGATCCTGGTCACCGACCACGGCTACGGTGCCGTCACCCAGGCCGCGGCCCGCAGGGCCGCCGAGACCGGCGCCGAGCTGGTGGTCGCCCGGGTGCCGCTGGACGCCCCGGACGAGGCCGCCGTCCGCGACGCGGTGCTCGCCGCCGTGGACGGCCGCACCACCGTCGCCGTCCTGGACCGGATCACCTCGCTCACCGCCCGTACGGTGGCCTCCCCGGCCCTGCTGGCCGAGCTGCGCGGGCGCGGGGTGACCACCCTGGTGGACGGCGCCCACGCCCCCGGGATGCTGCCCGAGCCGGTCGACCCCGATGCCGACTTCTGGTTCGGCAATCTGCACAAGTGGGCCTTCGCCCCGCGCGCCACCGGCGTGCTGTCCGTCCGCCCCGAGTGGACCGCCCGGGTGCGCCCGCTCGCGCTGTCCTGGGAGCACCACCGGGGCTTCCCCGCCAACGTCGAATGGCGCGGCACCTGCGACTACACCCCCTGGCTGGCCGCCCCGGCGGGCTTCGGGCTGCTGCGCGAACTGGGCCGGGAGGCGGTCGCCGCCCACAACGCCGCGCTCGCCGCGTACGGCCAGCGGGTGCTGGTCGAGCGGGCGGGCCTGCGGGCGCTGCCCGCGACGCCCGGGGTGTGGATGCGCACCGTACGACTGCCGGAGGGGTTCGCCGACACCGAGGCGCAGTACCTGGCGCTGCTGGCCGAGCTGTGGCGGCGGCACCGGATCCGGGTCGCCGTCCGGTCCGGGCCCGAGGGCGCGGTGCTGCGGGTGAGCGCCCAGCTGTACAACCGGGCGGCGGACTACGAGCGGCTCGCGGACGCGCTGGTGGAACTGCTCAAGGAGTAGTCGCTGCAGCTCCTCGACGAGTAGCCGGTGGAGCTGCTCAAGGAGCGGTCGGCCCCTGGTCGCCCGCCGCCCGCAGCTCCGCGAGCAGGACGTCCCGGTCGGCGAGCAGCCCGGTGAGGATCCGCCGGGCTGCTCGCAGCAGGTCGGCGACGTCGCCGCCGGCCAGTGCGTAGACCACGGTGCTGCCGTCCCTGGTGGCGGTGACGATGCCGGAACGGCGCAGCACCGCGAGCTGCTGGGACAGGCTGGAGGGCTCGACCTCCAGTTCGGCGAGCAGGCAGCGGACGGGTGTCGGTCCGGCCTGCAGCAGCTCCAGCACCCGGATCCGGACGGGATGGCCGAGCATCCGGAAGAACTCGGCCTTGGCCTGGTAGATGGCTACCGTCACGAGGCCCCCCTTCCCTGGTGTCGGCGGGCTCAGACCTCCAGCGAGAATTCGATCTGCTTGAGCCGGTGGCGGGCCATCGCCAGGTTGGAGCGCTCCCGGTTGAGCACGAGGAAGAGGAAGAGGCCGCGAGCGGTGGGCGCCGTGAGCGGCCGGACCATGTGGTACTGGTTGGTCAGGGTGATCAGGATGTCCTCGATCGCGTTGTCGTGCAGGTTGAGCATCTCCATCGCCCGCATCTTGGCGCGGACCACGTCGGTGTTGCCGGCCGCGGCGACGTTGAGGTCCAGTTCGCCGCCGTCGCCGAGGCTGCCGAGGGCCATGCCGCTGCCGTAGTCGACCAGGGCGACGCCGATCGCGCCGTCGATCGACATGGCGTCCTTGAGGGACGTCTCCAGGTTCGCCATCGTGGCTGTCCTCCCGTGAGTCGGTGGCCGTAGCGCACGGCCGTGGCTCATGAAGGTAGGGAGCAAGTCCCGGACTCCACCGCGAATGACCGGAGTCGTTCGGATCTGGCTGGACCCTGATCACTTGAAGACATTTGCAACTATGGATCTGAGAGAGGAGTGATCTCCTCGCACGGAAAACGGTGCTATCGATGTCACTCCTCCCGGGTAACCTCTCGCTGAGATGCGAGATCACACCAACCACACCCGGACGGCGATGAACACCCCCGATCCAGAGCCCCAGGAAGACCAGGAGCTCAGCCCCGCCGAGGCGTACGCGGCCAGCCGTCGCCGGGCCAAGGAGCAGGCCACCGCGCTGTACGGCTTCCAGCAGCTGTACGACTTCCCGCTGGACGACTTCCAGGTGGAGGCCTGCGAGACCCTGGAGGCCGGCTCCGGCGTCCTGGTCGCCGCCCCCACCGGCTCCGGGAAGACCATCGTCGGCGAGTTCGCGGTGCACCTGGCCCTCCAGGCGGGCCGCAAGTGCTTCTACACCACGCCGATCAAGGCGCTCTCCAACCAGAAGTACGGGGACCTGGTCAAGCGCTACGGCGCCGCCAAGGTCGGCCTGCTCACCGGTGACAACACCGTCAACGGCGACGCCCCCGTGGTGGTGATGACCACCGAGGTGCTCCGCAACATGCTCTACGCGGGCTCCAGCACCCTCGACGGCCTCGGCTACGTCGTGATGGACGAGGTGCACTACCTCGCCGACCGCTTCCGCGGCGCCGTCTGGGAGGAGGTCATCATCCACCTCCCCGAGTCGGTCACCCTCGTCTCGCTCTCCGCGACCGTCTCCAACGCCGAGGAGTTCGGCGACTGGCTGGACACCGTCCGCGGCGGCACCAAGGTGATCGTCTCCGAGACCCGCCCGGTGCCGCTGTGGCAGCACGTGATGGCCGGCAACCGGATGTACGACCTGTTCGCCGACCCCGACCGGGACGGCCGCCCGAAGCACAGCCTCAAGAACCCCGGCAAGGCCGTCAACCCCGAGCTGGTCCGGCTCGCCCGCTCCGAGGTCGACCGCAACCCGCGCGACCGGTTCGGCCGCGGCCGGGGCCGCTCCATGCCCAACGGCCGCCCCGGCAAGGTCTGGACGCCGGGCCGGGTCGACGTCATCGACCGGCTCGACGCCGAGGGCCTGCTGCCCGCGATCACCTTCATCTTCAGCCGGGCCGGCTGCGAGGCCGCCGTCCAGCAGTGCCTCAGCTCCGGCCTGCGGCTCAACAAGGACTCCGACCGCGCCGTGGTCCGGGCCCTCGTCGAGGAGCGCTGCGCCGACATCCCCGACGAGGACCTGCACGTACTCGGCTACTTCGAGTGGCTGGACGGGCTGGAGCGCGGCATCGCCGCCCACCACGCCGGGATGCTGCCCCGGTTCAAGGAGGTGGTCGAGGAGCTCTTCGTGAAGGGCCTGGTCAAGGCCGTCTTCGCGACCGAGACCCTGGCGCTCGGCATCAACATGCCCGCCCGCTCGGTGGTCATGGAGAAGCTGGTTAAGTGGAACGGCGAGACCCACGCCGACATCACCCCCGGCGAGTACACCCAGCTCACCGGCCGGGCCGGGCGGCGCGGCATCGACGTCGAGGGCCACGCCGTGGTGCTCTGGCAGCGCGGCCTCGACCCGGAGGCGCTGGCCGGCCTGGCCGGCACCCGCACCTACCCGCTCAAGTCCTCGTTCCGGCCGTCGTACAACATGGCCGTCAACCTGGTCTCCCAGTTCGGCCGGCACCGCTCCCGGGAACTGCTGGAGACCTCCTTCGCCCAGTTCCAGGCGGACCGCTCGGTGGTCGGCATCGCCCGCCAGGTGCAGCGCAACGAGGAGGGGCTGGACGGCTACCGCGAGTCCATGACCTGCCACCTCGGCGACTTCGACGAGTACATGGAGCTGCGCCGCCGGCTCAAGGACCGCGAGAACGACCTGGCCCGCGAGGGCAGCAGCCAGCGGCGCGCCGCCGCCGTCGAGTCGATCGAGCAGCTCAAGCCCGGCGACGTCATCCACGTCCCCACCGGCAAGTTCGCCGGCCTCGCCCTGGTCCTCGACCCGGGCCTGCCGCCGGTCAGCCGCTCCGGCCGGGGCGGCCCGCGCCACCCCGACTTCCAGGACGGCCCGCGCCCGGTGGTGCTCACCGCCGAACGGCAGGTCAAGCGGCTCGCGATGATCGACTTCCCGCACCCGGTGGTCGCCGTCGAGCGGGTGCGCATCCCCAAGTCCTTCAACCCGCGCAGCCCGCAGTCCCGGCGCGACCTCGCCTCCGCGCTGCGCACCAAGGCCGGCCACCTGGAGCCCGACCGGTTCCGGCGCGGCCGCGCGGCCGCCGCCGACGACCCGGAGATCACCCGGCTGCGCACCGAACTGCGCCAGCACCCCTGCCACGGCTGCAGCGACCGCGAGGACCACGCCCGCTGGGCCGAGCGCTACCACCGGCTGCACCGCGACACCGAACTGCTGGAGCGCCGGATGCGCTCCCGCACCCACACCATCGCCCGCACCTTCGACCGGGTCTGCGGCCTGCTCACCGACCTCGGCTACCTCAGCGGCGACACCGTCACCGACGACGGCAAGCGGCTCGGCCGGCTCTACGGCGAACTCGACCTGCTCGCCTCCGAGTGCATCCGCGAGGGCGTCTGGAGCGGCCTCGCCGCCGCCGAACTCGCCGCCTGCGCCTCGGCGTTGGTCTACGAGTCGCGCCAGTCCGACGACGCCGGCGCCCCCCGGGTGCCGGAGGGCGCGGCCAAGGAGGCGCTCGGCCAGATGGTCCGGATCTGGGGCCACCTCGACGCCCTCGAGGAGCAGCACCGGATCAACACCGCCGAAGGTGTCGGCCAGCGCGAACCCGACCTCGGCTTCGCCTGGGCCGCCTACCGCTGGGCGCTCGGCCACAGCCTCGACCAGGTCCTGCGGGACGCCGAGATGCCGGCCGGCGACTTCGTCCGCTGGACCAAGCAGCTGATCGACGTCCTCGGCCAGATCCAGGACGCGGCCGGCGGGGACGCCGAACTCCGCAAGACCGCCCGCAAGGCCGTCGACGGCCTGCGCCGCGGCATCATCGCCTACTCCTCGGTGGGCTGAGCCGGATACCCGAAGGGGCCCGCACGAAACACCAGAAGGGGCCCGCACGTTCGACTTCGGACGTGCGGGCCCCTTCGGCGTTCCCGGCGACCTTCTAACGATGAACGGGGGTGGAAGCCGCCAGGCCTGCGGCCTTGGCGGCCCCCACCCCCCACCCCCCACCCCCCACCCCCCAGCGATGGCGCTGCACAGGAAGTCGGCCAGGCCGACTTCCTGTGCAGAAGAAGGAGATGAATGCGCCTCTGCCTCCTGCCGTCGACAGGAGGCAGAGGCGCAGAGACTGCACACCAGAGGTTGGGGACGTGGCCGTAGGCAACATAGGAAGCTCTGAGAGTCCATTCCGTCGCCGCTTCGGCGGACCGAAGCGTCGACGGACTTGTGCAGGGCTGCGCAGGAAGTCGATTCAAACGACTTCCTGCGCAGATAGGGGAAATGAGGGTGATTCTGGGGCGTGATGCCGGTCTCCGAGGACCTCGAAGACCGGACTTGGGCCGTTCAACTGCCGTTACTGCCCTTGCCCACACGCTTTGCATGCTCAAGGCTGGAGATTCGACTTCCATCCTTGACAGTTGGCGGCCCTCGCTCGGCCCCGGCGGGGGGCGCCCACAACACCCCCGGGTTTGGGACTTCGTTTCCACCCCGCAGGCTACAGCGGGCGGGGCGTCGGGGTGATACGGCGGGGGCGGCC
>NZ_JBHVUS010000024.1:118402-141913 GCF_042884005.1 Kitasatospora sp. NPDC058162 | reverse complement strand
CGTCCGACGTTTCAAACTCTAGCCGATCCCCGCTCCGAAAAGCGAATCCAGCCGCAATCCGATAAAAAGCGCACGCCGAATAAGCACCGAGCCGAGACGCGAAAAAGCGAAACGACCGGTACGGACCGGAAGTGGTGTTTCAAGGGATTGGCTACCGCGGGACCGTCCGCGCAGACGCGTGTCCGGTGCTCCATGACAGGCAGCTCGAAGAACACTAGACCTCTGGAGTGGTTGAGTCAAGCACGGCAAGCGAATTCTCGGTGCCCCCGTCCGTGCCCCCGTCCGTGCCCTGGTCGGCGCCCTCGTCGGCCGGCAGCTGGAAGGCCAGGACGGCGACGTCGTCGTCGTGCTCCGAGGTCACGCCCATCGCCCGGAGCAGCCGGGCGCAAATCACCTCGGGGGCGCCGATCGCCCCGGTGAGGGTGCGGGCCAACAGGTCGAGCCCCTGGTCGATGTCCTCGTCGCGGCGCTCGACCAGTCCGTCCGTATAGAGGACGCCGGTGGTGCCGGGGAGCAGGCGGAGGGTGTGGGAGACGTGCAGGCCGTCGCCGGTGCCGAGCGGGGGGCCGTTCTGTTCCTCGCTGCGCAGGATGGTGCCGTCGGGGCAGCGCAGCAGCATCGGGAGGTGACCGGCCGAGGCGTAGGAGAGGGTGCGGTGCTGCGGGTCCCAGACGGCGTAGGTGCAGGTGGCGATCTGGTTGGCGTCGATCTCCATGGCGAGGCCGTCGAGCAGGCGCATCACCTCGTGCGGGGGCAGGTCGAGGCGGGCGTAGGCGCGTACGGCGGTGCGCAGCTGGCCCATCACGGCGGCGGCCCGCAGGCCGCGCCCCATGACGTCGCCGATGACGAGTGCCGTGCGGCCGCCGTCGATGGCGATGACGTCGTACCAGTCGCCGCCGACCGCGGCCTCGGCGCCGCCCGGCTGGTAGGTGGCGGCGACCCGCAGGTCGGCGGGCTGGTCGAGCTTCTGCGGGAGCAGGCTGCGCTGGAGGGTGACGGCGGCCTCGCGCTGGCGGCGTTCGGCTTCGCGCAGGCGGGCGGCGGCGAGCACCTGGTCGGTGACTTCGGCGGCGAAGATCAGGACGCCGGTGGGCGGGCCCTCGGCGGGGGTGTCGCCGGTGTCGCCCGGGCCGAGCGGGACGCAGGAGACGTTGTAGTAGCGGTTGCCGGTGAGGCCGAGGATGCAGCGGGCCTTGACGCTGCGGGGCCGGCCGCCGCGGATGACCTGGTCCATCAGGGGCAGGACGCCCATGGTGCCGAGTTCGGGGAGGGCCTCGCCCGCCGGCAGGCCGGTGGGGCGTTCACCGAAGAGTTCGCGGTAGGCGCGGTTGGCGTAGCCGAGCTGGTGGAGCGGGCCGTAGGTGACCGCGACCGGGGCGGGGATGCGGTTGAGCACCTCGCGCAGGTTCTGGGGTCTGTGGGGGTCGAGGAGTTCGGCGGTGGCGGAGGGGCTGGTGGGGTCCCTGGGGCTGGGCACGACGACACCGTCGGTGGAGGGCGTGCCCTCGTCGGTGCCGGCCCCGTTGAGTGGGGCGGCACGCCAGGGGACTCCGGTGAGCCGGGCGCTCCAGCGCATGAGGTTCAAACGACGGCCGCTTCCTCGTTTTCCAGGCATATCATCACTTTTTGTGTGCACAGCAACACATGGGGTAATGACCAGTTCGGGCTGATCCTGTCAGGCGGAGGCCCGGTTCCGGAAGTCGCGCGCCCGGCGTGGCCGTCGGATCGGCCGCGGAGCCCGGACCGGCGGGCCGTTCATCGGGGGGCTTCCGGCCCGGAGC
The DNA here is from genome assembly GCF_042884005.1 of Kitasatospora sp. NPDC058162. NCBI lineage: Bacteria > Bacillati > Actinomycetota > Actinomycetes > Kitasatosporales > Streptomycetaceae > Kitasatospora > Kitasatospora sp. NPDC058162. The sequence goes on along the minus strand of NZ_JBHVUS010000024.1, from coordinate 140,132 downwards.
CGGACGGCCGTCCGGCTCCGGAATCGAAACCGTCCTCGAAGGCCGAACGCGGGTGCTCCATCGCCCCCAGCGAGACCGCCTCGCGGGAGAACACCCCGCCGAGCACCCAGTCCATCAGCACCCGCACCCGCCGCTCCGCGCTCGGCAGCCGCCGCAGGTGCCGGGCCCGGTGCAGCCACCACGCCCGCCGTCCGGTGAGCCGGCCGCCGCGCCGGGTGTGGGCGACGGCCCGGTGCGGGCCCAGCGAGGTGGAGCAGACGGCCGGACCGGGCCGGTAGGCGACGAGCCCCGGCGCGTGCGGTCCGCCGGCCAGTGCCACCGCGATGTTGCGGGCGAGCAGCTCGGCCTGGGCGAAGGCGTGCTGGGCGTTGGGCGCGCACGGGGCGCCGTCCGCGTTCGGATCGGGCACCGCGGCGCAGTCACCGGCCGCCCACACCCCGGGCAGGGCCCGTCCGTCCGGGCCGACGGCCTGGAGGGTGGCCAGGCAGCGGACCCGGCCCGCGGTGTCCAGCGGCAGGTCGGTGTCGCGCAGCAGCGGCGAGGGCCGGACGCCCGCTGTCCAGACCAGGGTGCGGGCACCGAAGCGGCTGCCGTCGGAGAGCGCGGCGACCCCGCCCGCGGCGGACTCCAGGGTGGTGCGCAGCCGGATGTCGACGCCGCGTTCGCGCAGTTGGCCGAGGGTGTGCTCGGCGAGGTCCGGCGACTCCTCGGCGAGGATCCGGCCGCCGGCCTCGACCAGCACCCAGCGCAGGTCCTCGGCGCGGACGTTGTGGTAGTTCCGCACGGCGGTGCGGGCCATGTCCTCCAGCTCGGCGAGCGCGCCGACGCCCGCGTAGCCGGCGCCGACGAAGACGAAGGTGAGCGCGGACTGCCGCAGGGCCGGGTCGCGGGTGGCCGAGGCGAGGTCGAGCTGCTCCAGCACGTGGTTGCGCAGGTGCACCGCCTCGCCGACGGTGGAGAAGCCGAGCCCGTGCTCGGCCAGGCCCGGCACCGGGGCGGTGCGGGCGACCGATCCGGGGACCACCACCAGGACGTCGTAAGGGAGTTCGAGCGGTGCCGGGGACTCGCCGGGGCCCGCGGCGTCGGCCAGGGCACGCCGGGCGGCGTGTTCGATCCGGGTGACCCGGGCGGTGATCACCCGGCAGTCCGGCAGGACCCGGCGCAGCGGGACGACCACGTGCCGCGGGTCGATCGAGCCGGCCGCGACCTCGGCCAGCAGCGGGTGGTAGGTGGAGTGGCCCCGGGGCTCGACGACGGTGATCTCCACCTCGCCGCGCCGCAACCGCTCGCGCAGGCCCCGCTGGAGGTGGAGCGCGGTGGCCGTCCCGGCGCAGCCGCCGCCGACGATCAGGATCCTGATGGTGCACCTCCTGCCGGTGTGACGTCTCGTCCCGGCCTCGCGGCCGGGGGTGTCCCCCCACTCACGCCCCCCTATGAAGGACCGGCGGAGGTGGTCTTGTCCACAGTCCGTACGGGGCTGGTTGCTACGGAAGTGACGGACGAGGCCAGTTGTGCTTGCCTGGCGACTTTCTGACGCACTTTCGGCCGCGAAGAGCCGTGAACTATGGTCGGATTGTGTGCCGGAGCGGCCACCGCCATGACAACCGGCGGCGACGCACCGTGGAGCGGCCACTACGGCCAGTTCCAGCGTTGGCGCGAGAACCCGACTGGGGGAGAGTCATCCGGGGAAGGGTAGTTCCCGGACGAGGCCCCGGACGGTGCCGACGCGCCGAGCCGGACGCCGAGGCGGCCCGGCGGCACGACCGTGGTCACCGGAACGCGACGGGCGGCACGAGCTATGGGTCATCTGGTCATTTCTGACGGGCTGGGCTGCACCGGGGGGTGCAGGGGCGGGCGACGACAGGGTCCGGTTTCGGACGCCTGCGGGGGAGAGTTGGGATGATGGAACAGAAGCAGGTATTGGGGCGGGCGGGCGCACCGCACGCCGGACCGGGCATGGTCCCGGAGCAGCGCGGACCGGTGGACCTGCCGCAGGGCGGGATGGCGTACGCGGCCGTCCCGTACCGGGCGGAGCCACCGCAGACCACGGCGCCGGTCCCAGGGGCCCGGCTCCGGGTCGACGCCCGGCGGAACCTGGAGAGCGTGCTGCGCGCGGCCCGGGAGGTGTTCGGCGAATTCGGTTACGGCGCTCCCATGGAGGAGGTCGCACGCCGGGCCGGGGTCGGGGTCGGCACGGTCTACCGGCGCTTCCCGAGCAAGGAGGTGCTGGTCCAGCGGATCGCCGCCGAGGAGGTGGCCTGGCTGACCGCGCAGGCGCGGGAGTCGCTGTACGGCGGCGACGGCGCCTGGGAGGCGCTGGCCGGGTACCTGGCGCGGGCGGTCGGCACCGGGGCCGGGCGGCTGCTGCCGCCGGAGGCGTTCCGGTACGCGGAGGAGCTGGGCCGGGTGCCCGAGCAGCGGGCGTCGGAGGCGCCGGCGGCCGTCCGCTTCGACCTGCGCGACGAGGAGGCGCGGGCCGGGGCACCGGTCGAGCCCTCGGCGGCGGACGCCGATCCACGGCTGCTGCTGCAGCTGTTGGCCGCCCTGGTGGCGCGGGCCGGCGCGGCGGGCGAGCTGCGGCCGGGCGTCACGGTGTCGGACGTGGTGCTGGTGCTGACCGCGTCGGTGCCGGTGCACGCGGCACGGCCCTCGGTCGCGGCGCCGTCGGCGGCCGGCTTCACGGCGACCGGTCCGCAGACGGACGGTCAACCGGCGCCTGGGCCCTCGGACCGGCTGCTGCAGCTCCTCCTGGACGGTCTGCGGGCGCGCTGACCCGGGCCCGGCCCGCCCCGGAGGACGGCGGCGGTTCCGGACGCGTCGATACAGGCACGGTCGACGCGCCCGACGGGCAAGGGAGTTGGGCGGGACACCGGCGCGCGGCAGGGCACGCGCGCCGGGTGCGGGCGTCGTGCGACCCCGCGCCGCACGCTGGGCGAACACGGTGCGACGGCCCCTCGGAAGAGTGGGTACCGGCCGGTCCGGCTACCGCCCGTCCCTGCGCTATGCCATCCTTTGCCCGTGGTTGGAGCCAATGTCCCGATGCGCGCCCTTCGCGCGCCGTCGGCGCCGTACGTCGGGGAACCGTGCGCCTACGCACTCCCGCGCGCCCTGCCACACTACGGGGGCTGTCGTGGAATCTGGGGTCCGTTGTGAGCGCCGAGGAACAGAACGACTACGGGTACGGCCTCGACTTCGGGGGCTTCTCCGGTAGTGCGGCCGACGGGTCCGCCGCGGGCCCCGGCGGCACCGGCCCCGGCGGTACCGGCCCCGCCCAAGTACCGGGCTCCGCAGCCGGTTCGGGCACCGGACACGTCCCCGACCAGGCCGGGATGCCCAGCCGCGAGACGCTGTCCGCCTCCTCCGCCGCACTGCCGCAGGGCCGGGTGCCCGGCCAGGCCCCGGCGGGCCGCGGCGGCGTCGCCCCCGAGGCGTTCGTCGGCGAGGCGTTCGTCGGCGACGGCCGCCCCGCCCGGCCCACCGTCCCCGCCCCCGCCGACCCGGTCGACGGCGAGCGCCCGCCCTCCGACGCCGAGTTGACCGCCCGGGTCCGGGCCGGCGACGACACCGCGTACGAGGAGATCTACCTCCGGCACGCCGACTCGGTGCGCCGCTACGCCCGCACCTGCTGCCGGGACAGCTTCACCGCCGAGGACCTCGCCGGCGAGGTCTTCGCCCGCACCCTCCAGGCGCTCAAGGCGGGCAAGGGGCCGGAGTTCGCCGTCCGCGCCTACCTGCTGACCGCCGTGCGCAACGTCGCCGCCGCCTGGACCCGCAGCGAGCGGCGCGAACAACTCGTCGACGACTTCGGCCTGTTCGCCCAGACCTCGGCCGCCGTGGTCGACTACGACCTGGCCGACCCCGGCGCCGACGCCTGGGCCATGGCGATGGCCGACCAGCGCATGGTCATGCAGGCCTACGCCGAACTGCCCGAGGACGACCGGGTGGTGCTCTGGCACACCGAGGTCGAACAGGAGTCGCCCAAGACCGTCGCCGTGATGCTCGGCAAGACCGCCAACGCCACCGCCGTCCAGGCCCACCGGGCCCGCGACCGGCTGGCCGCCGCCTTCCTCCAGGCGCACGTCTCCGGCAGCCAGTTCGGCAGCTGCGAGGCCTACGCCAACCGGCTCGGCGCGTACGCCCGCGGCTCGCTGCGCAAGCGGGCCTCGGCCGAGGTCGGACGGCACCTCAAGGAGTGCGACCGCTGCACGGCGGCCTGCCTGGAGCTCACCGAGATCAACACCGGCCTGCGCGCGCTGCTGCCCGGCGGCGTGCTGGTCTGGGTCGGGGTCGGCGGGTTCAGCGCCGCCGCTGCGGCCGTGGGCGGTGCCGCCGCCGTCGGCGGCGCGGCCGCGGCGGGGACGGCGGCGGCTGCGGCGGGGTCGTCGGGGGCTGCGGGGGCCGCTGGTGCGTCTGCGGGGGCGGCGGGGGCTTCTGCGGGGGCCTCCGGCGGTGGCGGGGGCGGTGCGGGTGCCGTGGCCGGCGAGGGCCTCGGCACTGCCGCCAAGGCCGGGATCGCCGCCGCCGCTGCGGTTGCGGCGGCCGCCGTGGCCGCGTACGCGTTGGCCGGATCGCCCGAGCCGAAGCCCCCGGTCGCCGCTCCCCCGGCCACCGCCGCGCCGGTGGCCGCCGCGCCGGTGGCCCCCGTCCCGGCGCCGCCCGCACCGGCGCCCAGCAGTGCCGCCCCGGCACCGCCCGCCCCGGCACCGCCGGCACCGGCACCGCCCGCGGCCAGCCCGAGTGCCGTCCCCAGCCCCGCCCCGAAGCCCAGCGCCAAGCCGAGCCGGGCCCCGGAGGCCACCCGGGCACCGCAGACCGAGCCGCCCGCGGCCACCCCCGAACCGCCCGTCGTCCCCACCCCGACCGTCCCGCCGGTGCCGACCCCCGAGGTGCCCGTCGTCCCGACGCCGACCCTCCCGCCGGTGCCGGAGCCGACCGTCACCCCACCCAAGCCGCCCGCGCCCAGCGACTTCTGGGGCGACTCGCTGCCCGTGGTCAAGCCCGGGCACAACCGGGTCCCGCCCGAGGGGCCGAGCATCCGGCAGAAGGGCAGCGACCGGTTCTGGCAGCGCGACGGCGGCTGGATCGGCGGCGAGTACCAACGGCACGCCATCACCGTGCACGCGCCGGCCACCACGCTGATCGACCTCAACCGCAGTTGCACGTCCTTCGACGCGGTCGCCGGAGTGGACGACGCCACGCTCAGCCCCGGCGGGGTGGTCTTCACCGTCCAGGCGGGCGACGGCAGCACCCTGTGGCGCTCCCGGGCCCTCGCGGCCGGGGACGACGCGGTGCCGGTGCACGTGCCGCTGGCCGGGCAGACGTCGATCCGGCTGGTGGTCACTCCGGCCAGCGGGATCTGGTCGGCGCTGAACGTCGCGGACTGGGCGCAGGCCCGGTTCCGGTGCACGTGACCGTCCGGTCAGGGATGTGCGGGGCCCGTTCCGGGTGGTGCCTGGAACGGGCCCCGGGCCGTTTTGCGTCGGGGGGTCGTCAGATGGCGCAGGAACCGTCCGCGCAGGCCTCACCGGCCGGGGCGACCGGCACCGGCGCCGGACGGCGCTCGCCGATCTCGGCGGCGACCTGCTCCAGCACCTTGCGGAAGGTCTCGGCCTCCTGCCCGCCCTGGACCGCCCACTTGCCCTCGAACACGAAGGTCGGCACGGCGGTGATGCCCAGCTCACGGGCCTCGGTCAGCTGGGCCCGGACCTCGGCCGTGCCCTCGTCGCCCGCCAGGTAGGCCGTCACCCGCTCGCGGTCCAGTCCCGCCGCCACCGCGACGTCGGCCAGCGCGGCGCGGTCGCCGACGTCCACGCCGTCGGTGAAGTGCGCCTTCAGCAGCGCCTCCTTGAGCCGGCCCTGCGCCTCGGCGCCGTACTCGGCCTCGGCGAGGTGCAGCAGGCGGTGGCCCAGGAAGGTGTTGGCGTGCAGGGCGGCGTCGAAGTCGTACGTGATGCCCTCGGCCAGGCCCAGCTCGGCCACCCGCGCGTCCATCGCGACGGACTGCGGGCCGTAGCGCTCGGCGAGCCAGGCGCGGTGCGGGCTCGCCGTCGCCGGTGCGTCCGGGACCAGCTGGTACGGGCGGTAGACGACCTCGACCGCCTCCTTGCCGGGGAAGTCCGCCAGGGCCTCCTCGAAGCGGCGCTTACCGATGTAGCACCAGGGGCAGGCGATGTCGGACCATATCTCGACCTTCATGTTCGGGGGCTCCAGGGGGTGTCGCGTGGCGGGTGTACGGGATAGGTGAACGATGAACCATCTCGGTACATTCCCGACACCTCGTTCCCGGTCCGCTGGTCAGGTGGCGAGGTGGTCAGGTGGTGAGGTGGTGAGGTGGTGAGGTGGTCAGTTGTCCGCGGGGGCCGGGACCACCAGGACCGGGCAGGCCGCGTGGTGCACCGCGGCCGAGCTCACCGAACCCAGCAGCAACCGGGCGAACCCCCCGTTGCCCCTGGTCCCGACCACCAGCGTGTGCTGCCGGGTCGACGCCTCCAGCAGCACCTCGATCACATTGCCCAGCACCACGTGCAGCGACAGCTCGCCCCCGTACGGCCGGGGCCGTTGTCGCAGCACCGTCGCCACCGCCCGGCGCAGCCCGTCCGCCATGCTCTCGACCAGCGTCTCCACGCTCTCCTGCACCAGCTCCGCCATCCCCGGCGGGTAGCCGGCCGGGGCCGGGTTCACCACGGCCAGCACGTAGAGCGGCAGCCCGAACAGCTCGGCCTCCGTCATCGCCCGGTCCAGCGCCCACAGCGAACCGTCCGACCCGTCACAGGCCGCCAACACTCCGGGCGGCCGCCCCGTCGGCGGGCGCCCCAGCACCGACAGCACCACGGGGACCTCCCGGCCCGGGCTCACACCGGCCACCGCACCCACTCCTCACTGCGGACTCGCAAACCTCGCCATCATCCCGTCGGTGGGGGGTGCCGCGGGGTGGCGCCGCGCCGGGGGTTCCGCTGCGCGGGGCTTGGGTGTGGGGGTGGGCTCTCGGGAGGGTGGGTGAGGCCGGGGGCGGTTCCGGGGGTGGGCGCTCCGGGGGCTGGATGATTTTCGGACCGCCGACCCTGTGGGCACATGGCTAAGACCGTTGGCGGTCTGAAAATCACCCGTCACGCCCCTCTCCGCACCCACCCCCTCCACCGCCCCCTCCCGCAGCGCGTCCCTCTCGCCTTGGTCGGGGAGGGGGAGGGAGGTGGTTGGTGTTCGTGGGTGGGTGTCCGGTCCAGTGGAGGAGTAGGAGGCTGGCCAGGGCGGCGAGGGCGCACCAGGTGGAGACGAAGGCGAGCTGCCAGAGCAGGGCGCAGACGAGGGCGCCTGCTGCGGTGAGGAGGCCGAGGTGGCGGAGCAGGCGGTCGGGGCTGAGGAGGAGGGAGCCGACGGTGGTGATGAGGTAGCCGGTGAGCAGGAGGGCGGGGTGGGGGATGCCGATGGCGTAGTCGAGGGTGTGGCCGTGCGGGGTGGCCGTCACCGGGTGGGCGGCGACGGCGGTGGCGAGTGGGATCGCCACGGTTGAGCCGAGTACGGCGAGTATGGCGAGGAGGGCCAGGCGGCGGGCGGGGGTGGGCGGGTGTCGGGGTTCGCGGGCCGCGCACCACACCCCGGTGGGGACCAGGACGGGCAGGAGTGGCAGGGCGATCACCGCCCAGGTGGTGCGGGCCGTCGCGGCGAGGGTCGAGGGCAGTTCGTCGTCCGTGCCGAGCCAGACCAGGGCCTCCACGAGTTGGTGGGTGCCCAGCACCAGGGGGAGTGCGGCGAGCAGGAGACGGTTCGGGTGCCCGGACCGGTGGGCGCGTACCAGGCAGGCCACGCCGGTGCCCGCGACCACCGTGCCGACCACGGCGTCCGCCGGGGCGCTCCAGCACATCGGGGGGCCTACTCGTCCTTGCGGTTCGGGTCGGCGTCGTCGGTGGATGGGTCCTCCGGGGGTGACCCGATGCTCTCCAGGGTGTCGCGGACGCTGCCGGGCATCGCCGGGTGCCGGCCGATCACGATCACCCCGATCACGATCGCCACCAGCCCGGCCGCCTGCCAGGCCAGCGCGCCCGGGGTGACCCGCAGCCGGTCGCCGAGGAAGCCGACCGCGCAGGCGATCCCGGACAGCGGCTGGGCCGCGGTCAGGGCCGGCAGGGACATCCGCAGCGGGGCGGCCTCGAAGGCGCTCTGCACCAGCAGCAGCCCGACCACGCCCGCCACCACCACCGCGTACGGCTGCCAGGTGCGCAGCACCGCCGTGAGCCCGTCGTGGTCGAGGCGCTGGGTGGTGGTGCGGGTGAGCGCGTCCTGCAAGCCGTAGAGCAGTCCGGCGGCGAGGGCGAGCAGGGTGGCCTCCTCGAACAGGGGCAGCCGTCGGGCGAGCGTGACCAGCAGCAGGGTCAGCCCGACCACCGTGCCGACCACCAGCCAGTGGCGCAGCTCCCCGGCGGGCGCGCCGCCGCCGGTGGGCCGCCCGGCCACGATGAACGCCGTCACCCCCAGGCCGAGCAGCAGCACCCCGGCCCAGCCGGAGCGGCCGAGGGTCTGACGGGTCAGCACCCGGGAGAGCGCCATGGCGAAGATCAGGTTGGTCGCCAGCAGCGGCTCGACCAGGGACACCTCGCCCTGGTTGAGCGCGAGCGCGGAGAGGAGCAGACCGCTGACCATGAACCCGGTGCCGAGCAGCCACTCCGGCATCCGCATCAGGTCCAGCAGCAGGTGCCAGTGCAGCAGGTCGGCACGGGGGGCCCGCTGCGCCGCGTGCTGCTGGAGGACGAAGCCGAGTCCCAGACAGCAGGCCGCGCTCAGAGCGAGGAGGAAGACCGCCACGGAGGGACCACCAGGTTGTCGCTGCCCCGCGCCGCGCCGGCGGTTCCGGGGAGGGACGGCGATCGCGGCGCGCTTCCGTCAGCGTACCGCCGGGGCGGCGGCCGGGCCGATCGGACGCGGCGGTAGGGGCTGGGAGCGGGGGCGACCTCCGGGCTTGCCGGTACGGGCGGGGCGGGCGCACGCTGGTGTGAGCGGCCGCCGAGGGCTCACCGTCCGGGCGGCCCGGACCGGCGCGACGGGGGCCTGCGCCAGGAGGTGTGGCCATGCACAACCAGTGGGACGTGGAGCTCAGCTTCGACGAAGACGGCGTGCACACGGTGTGCGACGCCAGGTTGACGGGCGCGCGGGCGCCGGGCCTGAGCGCGCACGGTGAGGCCGAGAAGAGCGCGGAGGACCGTCCGCTCGCCAGGATCGGCGAGGAGGTCGCGGCCTCCCGGGCCCTGGAGGAACTGTCCCGCAAGCTGCGGGCCCAGGCCACCGGGGAGATCGAGGACGAGGGGCACCGCCCGGGCTACCTGATCTACTGAGATCCGGCGCGGGCGCCCGGGGCGGGTACCCGGGGCGGTGGCGCGGGAACGACCGCCCCGGGGCCGGTCCGGCCGGGTCAGCTCCAGGGGTCGGCCGGCTGGTCGTCGATCGCGGTCCAGAACCGGGTGCCGGCGGGCAGGGTGCCGGTCGCCCAGAGCGACCAGCCCTCGCCGTCGTGGAACTCGGCCATCCGCCAGTCCCCGCCGAAGGTGTCCGCGCACAGCCCGTCGGCGACGTCGCGGCTGGTCAGGTCCGAGCCCGCGGTCGGGTCGGTCGCGGCGACCTCGCCGCCCGCCCAGCTGTGGAAGCCGGTGGCCGGGATGCCGTCCGGGGCCGGGCGGCCGTCCACCCGGATGCAGAGCACCGGCAGTTCGGTGCCGGGGTCGGTGTCGCCGAGGTACGGGTTGCTGGCGCTGTCGGTGCCGACGTGCACCGAGGTGCCGCGCTGCTCCAGGACCGTCCAGGTTAGCCCCAGATGCGCGCCCGGCGAGGGCGGCACGTCTGCGGCGGACGCGCCGGTCGGGGCGACGGTCAGGGCGGCGAGCGCGAGCACCGCCGCGGGGGCGAGGCGTCGGAGGAACACGGCCATGGCTGCTCCAGGGGAGAGGCGTGGGAGAGGGGCGGCTGCGCGGGCGACAGTGTGCCAGCGCCAAGTGTCCGCTGGGGCAAGAGACTTGGATGGTGCGTCGGTTTCCGGCCGCCGAGTGCGGTGATGCTCCGTGCGCTACCGGAGCGGCACCTCTGCGCGGCACAGCCGCGCGGCGGCCGAGCGGACCGAGTCCAGATGGCGTCGAGGAACTCCTCACCAGGGCCCTGCGGAAGACCTCGCCTGTGCTGTGGCTCCTGGCACGCCCCACCGGGGCAGGGTCCATCCCGACATTCTGCCGAAGGCCGTCAGGTGCGCCACCAAGGGGCCCGGATCACGTCGTCCGGATCGGTCGCACAGTTCGTACCGCTGACCACCTCGTGGGCGGGGACGTCCCAGCCGACCACTCCCGGGGCCTGCCGTGCCAACTCGACCAGGCGGGCGCGCTCGGGTCCGGAGCCGGTGTTCACGTCGCACCGCAACACGCTCGTCCAGGCCCGGCCGTCCAGTGCGGCGGTGACGGAGAGGAGCGGCAGCACGAGCAGGGCGAGCAGGAGGGAGGCGATCCGTACGGCCTCGGCGGCCCGGGTCCCGAAGGTCACGGCGGGCCGGCCGGTGCGGTGCCCGGTGTCGGCGGAGCGCGCGCCCGTACGGTACTCGGTGATCACGCCGAGTCGAAGGAGGTAGCCGAGCGCCCCGGCCGCCAGGCCCCACCACGCCCCGTTGAAGGCCCCCACCACGACCCCGAGCGCCCCCGGCACGATCGCCGCCCGCGCCGCAGTCTCCACCAACGCCCGCCCCCGGTGCCGGGCGGCACCGCCCCGGGCGGCCGAAATCGCATAGGTGACATGGGAGATGACCGCCACCAGTACGGTCGCCAGGACCGGCTCGGCCAGGAACATCCCGATCACGACGTCGACCCAGTTGGTCGGGCCCATCGCCGACAGGGCGTCCCGCGCCGCGTCCCCACCGCCCAGCGTCCACGCCAACTTGAGCACCGGAATCGCGAACACCACGGCCGGTGCCATGACATGAGCCGCACTCACTTGCGATGCGTTCTTCAACGCCGTCCCGGTCACCCGGCAACGCTACGGCCACCCCGGCCGCGGCTGCCGCCACGACACCCGAACGCCCCGCCGCTGCACCTCGTGGCCTAAGCGTGGTCGAGGGGTTGGCTGGGTCGGCCGTGGCCGTGGGTGCGGTCGGACGGCCGCCTGTTGAGCGCCCGGAGGGCGGCGGCTTGGGGGCGCTGGGCGCGGCAGTGTTCGAGGAGTCCGCGCGCCGCGGTCGGGGGCGGGGCTGTCCTGGCTGAGGCCGACCGCGTCGGTCTGCACAGGAAGTCGGCCAGGTCGATTTTCTGTGCGGGCCGGAGTTCCCGGGTGCTGGGGAGGGGTGTTGGTCGTGGGGTGGTCGGGGGTGTGGGGCCGTACAGGAAGTCGGCCGGGTCGACTTCTCGTGCGGGGGCGGGGCCTGCTGTGAGTGGGGGAGCGGGGGTTGGTTGGCGTGCGCAGGAAGTCGGCTGGGTCGACTTCTTGTGGTCAGGGGCGGCCCTGGGTGAGGAAGGTGAGGACCTGGTGGTTGACGGTTTCGGCGGCGGCTGTCGGGAGGGTGTGGTGGGAGACGTCGGGGACGGTGGTGACGGTGGCGTGGGGGAGGGTTCGGAGGGTGGCTTCGGCGGTGCGGTGGGGGTCGTGGGCGCGGGAGTGGGCGGCGTAGAGGGCGAGTACCGGGGTGGTGAGGGTGCGGAGCAGGGCGGGGGTGGGGCGGGGGCCGGTGATGATGGGGGAGGCGGGGAAGTGGGCGTAGCCGAGGGCGTAGACCTCGCGCCAGTCGGGGTCCGGGGCGGGGCCGGGGCCGGATTCCCAGTCGAGGTAGGAGCGGGCCCGGTCCGGGGTGCGGCGGGGGAGGAAGAGGGGGAGGGCGCGCAGGAGGTAGCCGGGGCGGAAGCCGGTGAAGCACTGGGTGGGGTCGAGGAGGGCGAGGCGGCCCACCCGGGTGGGGGCGTGGAGTGCGTACTGGAGGGCGGTCCAGGCGCCGTAGGAGTGGCCGCAGAGGTCGGCTTCGCGGATGCCGAGTCCGTCGAGGACGGCGTCCAGCCAGCCGAGCAGGCCGGTGACGTTGCCGAGCGGGGTGCCGTCGTGGACGCTGCGCCCGGGGTCGCCGATGAGGTCGACGGCGAGGACGCGGTGGCCGGCTCCGGCCCAGGCGCCGGCGTTGGCGAACCACATGGTGGAGGTGGCGCTGCCGCCGTGGAGGAGGACGAGGGGGCGGCCGTCGGCGGGGCCGCAGGCGTTGACGCGGGTGGTGCCGTGGGCGGTCCGGACGGTGAGGGCTTCGACCGGGACGGGCCAGCGGGCGAGGAGCGCGTCGTAGGCGGCGAGGAAGGGGGAGGTGGTGGTGCGGTCGGACATCATGGGCCTCCGCGGGGTGTGGTGTGATCGCGTGCGGGATCACGGGCAGATCGCTCGTTGGACAAGTATCTCGCTGAACGAGAGAATAATGGCACGGGAGTGCCCGAGGAAGGACGACAGGGTGTCCGAGCTTGAGCAGCCGATGCGGCTGGTCCACCTGCTGCGCGGTCTGACGGTCGAACTCGACCTGTTCGGGGCCGAGTTCGCGACCCGTAACGGTCTGCACCCGACCGACCTGCGGGCGCTGATCCACCTGCTGGACGCGGCCCGGGCCGGGGAGGTGGTCACCCCGGGGCGGCTCGGCGAGGCGCTCCGGCTGAACTCGGCCGGGACCACCGGTCTGGTCGACCGGCTGGAGCGGCTCGGCCTGATCCGCCGTGAGCGCGATCCGCAGGACCGGCGGAAGGTGCGGCTGGTGGTGGAGCAGCGGGCGATGGAGCTGGGCGAGGGCTTCTTCGGCGGGCTGATCGGCGACCTGGTCGCGGAGATGGGCCGGTTCGACCCGGCGGAGCTGGCGACGGCCCGCCGCTTCCTGGAGGCGATGACCTCGGTGGTCGCTGCCGCCCGGCAGGATCCTTAGCGCAGGGTCCAGGCGATCGTGGAGAGGGTTCCCATCGAGACCAGGGTCGACCAGAGCACCGTGTCCCGGGCGAGGTCGGTGCCCTGCCCGTACTCGCGGGCGTAGGTGTAGACGTTCTGGGCGGTCGGCAGGGCGGAGAACAGCACCACGGTGAGCAGCTGGTGGGTGGGCAGGTGGAGCACCGGGCCGGCCATGATCAGGGCGACGAGCGGCTGGACCAGGGTTTTCACCGCGACGGTCAGTCCGACCTCGGCGCGGAGCGAACGGCCTTCGGCGGCCGGGCGGTTGTGCAGTGACATGCCGAGGGCGACCAGGGCGGTGGGCACGCCGGCGGCGCCGAGCAGGTCGGCGGAGTGGTGGAGTTCGGCGGGCAGCCGCAGGCCGGTCGCGGAGGCGACGGCGCCGAGGGCGGTGGCGATCAGGACCGGGTTGCGCAGCGGCAGGGTGAGCAGGGCCCGGCGGCCGGCCGCGCCGCTGTCCAGGACGGTCAGCACGGCGGGGGTGACCACCAGGATCTGGAAGAGGACCACCGGGCCGACGAAGGAGGCGTCGCCGACGACCTGCATGGTCACCGGGATGCCGAGGTTGGCGGAGTTGACGTACCCGGCGGCCATCGCGCCGATCGCGAGTTCGCCGCGCTTGCGCCGGAACAGCAGCCGCCCGGCGAGCAGCCCGAGGGCGGTGGCGACGGTGGTGCCGGCCGCGAAGGCGAGCATCGACGGGTTGGCGAAGTTCCCCAGCGGGGTGCGGGAGATCATCAGGAAGAGCGCGGCCGGCATCGCGACGTGGAAGACGAAGCGGGTCAGCACCAGCTCCGCCTGCGGTCCGAGCAGTCCGGCGCGGGCGACGACGTACCCGACCGCGGTGAGGGCCCAGATCGGGGCGAAGGCGGACAGCAGCGGGTGGAGGTCGGGCATGGTTCCTCGGATCGCTCGGACGGGTCTGCCGGGTGCGGCGGGGATCGCCCGCCGGAGGGCCCCGGACCACGGGTAACCGCCGAGACCCCCGAGGGAGTAAACCAGTGGCCGTCGAGGTGTTGATCAAGGGGGCCGGGTCCGGGGCCGGGTCGGCGGCGGCGTCGCGGGGCGGACCTACGATGAGCGGATGGAGGACCAGTACCTGAGCCTGTCCGAGGTCGAGGCCGTCGCGCGCCGCGCCCACCGGGGGCAGCTGGACAAGAACGGCCACCCGTACGCCGAGCACATCGCGGCGGTCGCCGGCGGGACGGCGGCGCGCGGCGGCAGCGAGGCGCAGATCGCGGCGGGCTGGCTGCACGACACCGTCGAGGACGACCGGCTGAGCCGGGAGTGGCTGGCGGGGGCCGCGCTGCCGGAGGCGACCAAGGCGATCGTGGACGCGCTCACCCGGCGGCCCGAGGAGCCGGTGGAGGCGTACACCGCGCGCATCCTGGCCACGCCGGGTGCGTTGCTGGTCAAGCGCGCGGACCTGGCGCACAACTCCGACCCGGCCCGGCTGGCCGCGCTGGACCGGGCGACCGCCGAGCGGTTGGCCGCCAAGTACGCGCGGATGCGGGAGCTGCTGGGGCTCACCGGGGAGCTCTGAGGGCGCGGAGCGGCGTGTACGGGGCCGCGGGGGCGGGGAACGCACGAGAGGGCCCGGGCCACGCGGATCGCGCGGGCCCGGGCCCTCTCGGGTCACCCCGGTGGTCCCTGTCCGACCCCCGGGGTGAGGGGGGAGTGGTCAGGAGACGGGTGGAAGCTCGGTACGCCGGTGGTCGGTCGGCTTAGTACCAGTGGTGGTTCTGCCAGAAGCTCCAGGCGGCGTTCGGGCTGCCGTAGCGGGTGTTCATGTAGTCCAGCGCCCACTTGATCTGGGTGGCCGGGTTGGTCTTCCAGTCCGCACCAGCGGAGGCCATCTTGGAGGCCGGCAGCGCCTGGCCGAGGCCGTACGAGCCCGAGCTCGGGTTGGTCGCCGTGACGTTCCAGCCGGACTCGTGGGAGATGATCTGGCTGAACGAGGCCAGCTGGTTCGCCGGGACGATCTGGGCGGCGATGGCCTGCGGGGAGGCGGTGGCGGCGTTCGCGGTGGCGGGCAGGACACCCGCGCCCAGGGCGGTCAGACCAGCGGTGCCGGCGAGAATCGCGGCGGAAGTGCGCATACGGAGCTTGAAAGTGGGCATGTAGAACAGGACCTCAATCAGGTTGGGCCGAGTCGCGCCCCACCCAGGACCACGGGCCGGACAGGGGCCGTTGCGGTTGTGGGGCGCGACTCGGCGGTAAGCCGTCGACCGGCGGGACAGGAGCCGGTGCGGCTGACGACGAGAGCCATTGTTGGCAGACCGGATCGGCCGCCGCCAAGACCCCCTTGCTACGACGCACCGTCGTACCCGCGGCGGTGGCCGTGGATTCGAAGGGCCGCCCGGGCGGGGCTGTTCAGGCGGGCTCCGAGTCGGGCGGGTGCCGGGCAAACGAGGGTCGGGCGGCGGTCGGCCCGGGGGCGGGAAACCTCCTGAGGGCACCACTACCGCTCGTCGTAGCCGCGTTTCGCCTGTGAGCGCACTCACCGTTTGGGGGCGGGGGTAGTCACCCGACGGTCCGGTCACAGCACTTTGGGTACTGACGATCTGTGCCCGGCGCCACAGGAATCGGTCACGCTCCGCAGTCGTTTCCGCGCCCGGGGCGATCTGGAGGTCACCGAAGGTCGTCAAAGCCCGCCGGGGATCACCGAAGGTCGCCGAGTCGCCGGTGCCGGAGGGCCCGGGCGGCGAGCCGGTCCGCCTCGCCGGAGGTGGACAGCGCGCCGAGCGCCGCCGCGACCGCCGCGCCCAGCCGCTCGCAGAAGGCGGCCGGCTCCTCGGCGGCGTCCGGCAGCTCGGGGACCACCTCGTCCACCAGCCCGACCGCCGCCAGCTGCCCTGCGCCGATGCCCTGCGCCCGTGCCAGCTCGGCGGCGTGGGCGCCGTCCCGGTGCACGATCGCCGAGGCGCCCTCCGGCGGCAGCGGCGCCAGCCAGGCGTGCCCGGCGGCCAGCACCCGGTCGGCCGGGAGCAGCGCCAGCGCGCCGCCGCCGGAACCCTGGCCGAGCAGGACGGCGAGGACGGGGGTGCGCAGCGCGAGCAGGGTGGTCAGGCAGTGCGCGATCTCGACCGCGATCCCCTCCAGCTCGGCCCGGGCCGACAGCTCGGCGCCCGCCGTGTCCACCACGGTGACCAGCGGCAGGCCCAGTTGCTCGGCCAGGCGGGCGCTGCGCCGGACGGCCCGCAGGTCGGCGGCGGTGAAGGGGCGCTCGGGCCCGGCGCCCGGCCGCTGCTGGCCGACGACCAGGGCGGGGTGGCCGCCGAGCACGGCGAGCGCGCGGACCAGGGCGCCGTCGCGGCCGCCGGGGGCGTCCAGCAGCACCAGCTCCTCTGCCGTGCGGCGCAGCAGCTCGCGGGTGCCGGGGCGGTCGGGGCGGCGGGTGCGGCGGACGGAGTCCCAGGGGTCGGGGGGCGTGGTTCCGGCGGGCTCCTCGGGGACGCCCTTATAGGGGAGAGGGGTGTCCTTATAAGGGGGAGGGGTGCTGCCGAGGACGGCGAGGGTGCGGCGGAGCAGCTCGCGCAGTTCCTGCGGCGGGACGACGGCGTCCACCAGCCCGTGTCCGGCCAGGGTCTCGGCCCGCTGGACGTCCGGGGGCAGCTCCACCCCGCGCAGTTCCTCGTACACCCGGGGGCCGAGGAAGCCGAGCCGGGCGCCCGGCTCGGCGAAGACCAGCTGGCCGAGGGTGCCCCAGGAGGCGAAGACCCCGCCCATGGTCGGGTTGCGCAGATAGGTGAGGTAGGGGAGGCCGGCCGCGCGGTGCGCCTGGACGGCGGCGGTGATGCGGAGCATGCAGAGGAAGGCCGCCGAGCCCTCCTGCATCCTGGTGCCGCCGGAGACCGGCAGGGCGATCAGCGGGAGGCGTTCGGCGGTGGCGCGTTCGACGGCCCGGGTGATCCGTTCGGCGGTGGCGACGCCGATGGAGCCGCCGAGGAAGCGGAACTCGGAGGCGATCAGGGCGGCCGGCCGGCCGTCGATCAGGCCGAGGCCGGTGAGCACGGCCTCGTCCAGGCCGGTGCGGTCGCGGGCCCGGTCGAGCGAGGCGCGGTAGTCGGGGTCGGCGGGCGGGGCGGGTGTCGGTTCGTCCCAGCTGTGGAAGCCGCCCGGGTCGACCAGCAGGCCGATCAGCTGGTGGGCGGTCAGCGAGGTGCCCGCTCCCGTACCGGTGCCCGTGCCCGCGTGCGTACCCATGTCCACCCCGTCAGAGATCGTTCCGGCCCGACCCGGTGCGCCACTCTATGCGGCGCGGACGGGGTGTTGTGGGAGGGCTGTGAAGGTGTGAGCGGGGCGACAGTGGCCTACGCGATTAGTTCGATGGCTGTCGACCCATGGACGGTCCGGGCGGTTCGTGGACGGTCCCGGGGGAACGGCCTCCGGGGCCGACGTACGCATGAAGTCGCTGATGGGACAAGCGAGTTACCCGCCGGTAAAAAGTTGATTCAGGCCTTCCGGAGTTGTCCGTGGCTCGCCACACTGATGGACATGACCCGCACTCTACGCGCGTGGAAGACCCGCGCCGCCGCCATCACCGCCGTCGCCATGATGACCCTCGCTCCCGTCGCCGTCGCCACCGACGCGCACGCCGACGTGAGCGGCACCGTGTGCCTGTCCGCGCTTCCGCCGGAGGCCACCGACACCCTGAACCTGATCGCCTCGGACGGGCCGTTCCCGTACTCGCAGGACGGCGTGGTGTTCCAGAACAGAGAGAGCGTCCTGCCCAGCCAGTCGTACGGGTACTACCACGAGTACACCGTCATCACCCCGGGCGCGCCGACGCGCGGTGCCCGGCGGATCATCACCGGCCAGCAGAGCCAGGAGGACTACTACACCGGCGACCACTACGCCACGTTCTCCCTGATCGACCAGACCTGCTGATCCGTCCCGATGAGCCCGCGGCCCCGGTGGCTCCTCCCGCCGGGGCCGCGGGCTCACCGGGAGCGGTGTCACAGCTCGGACACGCCCCAGTCGCTCACCGTCAGTTCGTCCCCCACCCGCAGCACGCCCGGGCGCAGCACGGCGAACTTGCTGCCGAGCGCCACCCCGCCGGCCGCCGCCCGGCGGTACCGCGCCAGGGTGCGCAGCGGCTCCGGGCCGGCCTTGGCGCCGGTCGACTGGTCCACCAGCGTCACCGAGCAGCGGATCGCCAGCTTGGTGTAGCCGAACTCGGCGTCGCCGGCGCCGAAGCGGCGCAGCAGGTCCTCGGTGTGCGGCTCCGGCCAGCCGTCCACCACCACGTTCGGGCGGAACCGCTCCGCCGGCAGCGGGGCGACGTCGTCGCCGGTGCGCGCGTTGAAGTCGTCCAGGGACGCCTGCGACAGCAGGTGCATCGCGCTGCTGTCGGCGAAGCCCGACGTCCCCGGGGTCAGCCCGTCGGTCGACCGGTCGTGCTCCGGTGGCACCCGGACCAGTCGGCTGGGCACGCCCAGCACCCGGGACAGCCAGGCGGCCGCCTCCTCGCCCTGGTCGATCGCCGGGTACGGCACGCCGAACAGCTCCACCTTGCGGCGCGGGCCCACCGTGTCCACGGCGAAGGCCACCGGCTCCACCCCGGGCGCGGCGAGCGACAGCCGGTCGCCGTCGTTCTCGACCGTGGGGTGGACGGTCGCCAGCAGCGGATCGCGCCGTTGGGAGCGGAACACGCCCTGCTCGTCCACCACCATGAACGTCCGGTCGTGTGCCAGGCCCGCCCTGGTCACCTCCGCCCGTTCCACCCGCACCCCGGCACACCCCTTGATCGGGTAGTACCGCAACTCCGTCACCGTGGCCATGTCGCCCCCCGTGCCCTGCGGCCGCTCGGGCCGCTCTTCCTCGTGTGTCCGTAGGGTAGTTGTCGGCCGGACGGGCCTGGGGCCTGGGCCGGGAGGGTGCCGGACGGGCATCGGGCGGGCTTCGGGCGGGCATCGGAGCAAGGCCGGGCGGGGGTGGGCCGTCGAGCCGGTGAACGCCCGGGCGGCCGCGCGGTTGCTAGGGTCTGCCCATGGCACCGAGCAGCGCGAACCCCCCGGGACGGCTCCGGCGCGACGCCCAGCGCAACCGCGACCTGCTGCTCGCCGCCGCCCGCGGAATGTTCTCCCGGCAGGGCCTCGACGTCCCGCTGGACCAGATCGCCAAGGAGGCCGGCGTCGGCAACGCCACCCTCTACCGGCACTTCCCGACCCGCGAGGCGCTGATCGCCGAGGTCTTCGCGGACGCCGGAGCCGGGCTCGCCGAAGCAGGGCGGGAGGCGCTCGCCGCCGAGGACGCCTGGACCGGCCTCGAAGAGTACTTCGGGCGGATCTTCGCGCTCGTCGCCGCCGACCGCGGCATCAACGACCTGGTCACCCAGGCCATCCCGAGCATCCCCGGCATGCTCGAGATCAGCCGCGGCCACGCCGTCACCGTCGGCTCCCTGGTCGCCCGCGCCCAGGAGCAGGGCACCATGCGGCGCGACGTGGTCACCATGGACCTGCTCTTCCTGCTCGGTCCGCTCTGCCGCGCCCTGCCCGCCACCACCGAACTGCGCCCCGACCTCTGGCGCCGCTACCTCGCCCTGCTGCTGGACGGCTTCCGCGCCCAGGCCACCCACCCGCTGCCCGTCCCGCCGATCGGCGAGGAACACCTGGACCGGATGTTCGCCGACCTGTGGGAGGCGGAGGCCCCCGAGGCCTGACCGCCCCCGTCATCCCCCGTCATCCCGCGCCATCCCCTGCCCTCCCGTCGGCATCAGGGACGCGTACGGAACACCGGGCGGCGCGTCAGAGCCGTGTCAACGGGCTCGGCCGGACGGGGCGGACCGTTTTTGCTGGGGTGACGCGCCGCTGAGCGCGATGCGGTGGAACGGACGGGCGCGGACGGGCGCGGACGGCGCGGGCGGAGAGACGGGGGCGGGCCATGACGGACACGGGTGCGGACGGTGCGGACGACGGCCGGATCGTGGTCGGCGTCAGCGGCTCGCTCGGCAGTCTGGCCGCCCTGCACCGCGCGGTGGCCGAGGCCCGGCGGACGGACGTCGAGGTGCTCGCGGTGCTGTGCTGGACCCCGCCGGGCGAGGAACTCGGCTACCGCCGCTCGGTCTGCCCGCCCGTGGTCGGCGCCGGTCGCGACGCCGCCGTCGCCCGGCTTCGACAGGCACTCGATGAGGCCTTCGCCGGACGCCACACCGGGGCCCGGCTGCGCTGCCAGGCCGTGCGCGGCGAGACCGCCAACACCCTGGTGCGCTGCGCGGACCGGCCCGGCGACGTCCTGGTGCTCGGCGCGGGCCGGGAGCGGGGCCACCTCTCCCGGCTGATCCGGCCGTCGGTCACCGCCTACTGCGTCCGGCACGCGACCTGCCCGGTGCTCACCGTGCCGCGCCCGGCGCTGCAGCGGGACCTGGAGGCACTGGAGCGCGGCTCCGGGCTGCGCGACCTGGTCGCGGGCAACTAGCGCTCAGGGCAAGGTGGTTGGGCGGAAAAGCGGGCAGCCGCGTCGGGCCAGGGCGGGAGCATCTCGCCCTCGTTCGCGGCCATCACCTCCTCCTCCCACCAGGCACGTCCGTCCAGCCAGTCGGCCAACCACCGGGCGAGCGAGGGGGAGTCGGCCCGTATCGGGTGCGTCTCGTCATCGGGGAGGACCAGCAGGACGGGCGCGTCCGGGTGCAGGCAGTCCACGGCGCCGGTCATCCCGCAGCCCCAGTCCAGGAATTCCAGCACGCCGTACGGCCGGCCCGGCCCGCCTGCGGCGACCCGGCGCAGCGGCCACAGCGGGAAGCGGTCCGGGCCGTAGCCGCCGTCGCCCACCTCGCGGTAGAGGCGGGCGAACAGCGACGGCAGCGGGTAACCGATCTCGGCCTCGGCGGCGGCGAGTTGACCGGCGGTGACGGGCGGCGGCAGGGCGGGGCCGGCGTGCTGCCGGACCCGGTCGATGAGGGCGTCCTCGGCCATCGTGTCCATAGCGGCCATGGTGCCGGTCGGCTACGACAGCGGCCCTCCCGGACCGCTTAGCGGAGCCCGGCCGCCCGGGCCAGGACGGCGGCGGTCTGCCGTCCGGCCGCCAGGGTGGCGGGGTCGGTGGCGGGCACGCAGCGGCGGACGTCGGAGTCGTAGACGGTCATCACCACGCCCGCGTGGTCGGTGGGGAGTTCGAGCAGCTCCGCCGTCGACATGTGCTTTGTCAGCGCAGCGCTCAGCTGGTGGGTGAGCTCGGCGGGCACCACCTCGTCGGCCGTGCCCAGCACCAGCAGGACGGGCACCGGGGACGGGCCCGCCGTCAGTTGCTCGAGCGGGCTGTCGCCAGTTGTGGTCGCCGGGCGGCCGTACGCGGAGGCGATGCCGACGGCGGCGGTGGGGCGCAGCTCGGCCGGGGTGTCCGGGTGGGTGGCCACCGCGACGGCCTCCCGGCCGCCGAGCGACCAGCCGGCCAGCACGAAGCGGCTCGGATCCCCGCCGTACGCGGCGGCGTTGTGCCGGGCGAAGGCCAGCGAGGCGAGCAGGTCGGCGCGGCCGCCGTCGGCCAGGTCGGGGCGCCAGTCCGGGACGAGGACCAACAGGCCCAGCCCGGCGGCCTCCTGGGCGAGGGTGTGCAGTACGTCGCGCTCGTCGGGGCCCGAGCCGTGCCAGAGCAGGACGACGGGGGCGGGCCCGGAGGCGGCGGCGGTGGTGGGGCGGTGGACGTCCAACAGCCGTCCGTCCGCGTACGGAACGGTCTCCGGTCGAGCGGTCGTCATGCCGGGTTCGCCTCCGATTCGGTTCGTGATCACGGAGCTGGTACTGTACTTCCTGTCGCGAGGGAGATGATCTCTCGCCAGGCGTCAGCGGTGCTACCAGAGCACGTC
>NZ_JBHVUS010000024.1:29379-118309 GCF_042884005.1 Kitasatospora sp. NPDC058162 | reverse complement strand
GCACGTCCTACTTTCAGTAGGAAGAGTCCGTGCGATCCGGGCCTGGCGCTCCACTGTCGGACGGGGTCCGGTGCCTTCACAGGTGCCGGGCCCCGTCCGCATTTCCGGGCCGCGACCGGGTGGACCGGGGGGATCGGCCGTGGTTCGTCGCACGGTCGTTGAGCTGCTAGTATTCCTTCTGTCGCGAGGGAGTTGATTCCTCGTCAGGCGTCAGCGGTGCTACCAGAGCACGTCCTACTTTCAGTAGGAAGAGTCCGTGCGATCCGGGCCTGGCGCTCCACTGTCGGACGGGGTCCGGTGCCTTCACAGGTGCCGGGCCCCGTCCGCGTTTCCGTTTGCGGGGGCGGGAGTTCAGGACGGCTGGCGGTCGGAGCCCAGTTCGCGGGAGATCCGCAGGCCGGCCTGGGCGACGACCGGGCCGAGGGCGCGGACCCGGGCGGCCGTCATCCGGGAGGTGAGGCCGGAGACGGAGAGGGCCGCCGTCACCTCGCCGGTGTGGTCGAAGATCGGCGCTGCCACGCACCGCACCTCGGGTTCGTTCTCCCGGTCGTCGATCGAGTAGCCCCGGGCGCGGATCCGGGCGAGGTCGGCGCGCAGCCGGGGCTCGTCCGCGATGGTCCATGCGGTGATCGGGCGCAGTCCGGCCGCGACCACCTCGGTGACCGCCTCTTCGGGCAGCCAGGCGAGGATCGCCTTTCCGGTGGCGGTGCAGTAGGCGGGCGCCCGGCTGCCGACCCGGGAGGCCATCCGGACGTTGGTCTCGTCCTCGACCTTGTCCAGGTAGACGATGCCGGGCGCCTGCCAGACGGTCAGGTGGACGGTCTCGCCGGCCTCGCGCTGGAGCCGTCGCAGGTGTTCGGCGGCGACGCTGCGCAGGTCGAGGGTGGTCAGGTAGGCCTGGCCGAGCCGGAGCGAGCCGTGGCCGAGGCGGAACCAGCCGGTCTCGCGGTCCCGTTCGAGCAGGTGCTCGTCGAGCAGCGGGCCGGCCAGCCGGAGCACGGTGCTCTTGTTGAGGCCCAGCGCGTCCGCGAGTTGGGCGAGCGGGACGCCGCGCCCGTGACCGTGGTCCCGGACGTGGCCGAGGACGGCGAGCGCGCGGCGCAGCGAGGAGGACTGGTTGCGTTCGGTCGTCGGCTTCGACCCGGGTGCTGGAGCCGCCGCAGGCTCCGCTGGGGCCGACTCCGCTGGTGAGCTGGGCTTCTTGGGCGACGTCTCCGTCATGGGTCCGTTCCCTGGTCAGGTTCCGCTGGTGTTCCCCCGCACGTCGGCGGCGGTTGTCAGAAACTACCCCTTCGGGCCCGGATCATCGCATCCTCGATACAACGTTGTGCAGTGCAAAACTTCGTGAACGGCCTCTTGTTGGGGCCGATCGCCCGCGCCTAACGTCCCTGCCATCGAGCAGGCGGCGTCGCCCACCCGAGGCGCTGCGCCCTGCCGTCCACCCCACCACTCACCCACCATCGGCCCCGGTCAGGGCCTGCTTCGACGCGCCCGTCCCCGGCGGAGCACGTCTCGGCGGCAGCCTGTCGGGAGGGGAGGTCTCCACCCATGCGACTCATGCCGCGACCCACCGGTCGGGCCGCCGCGGCCGTCGTGCTCGCCGCCGGCTGCCTCGCCGCCACCGCCTGCGCGCCGGGCACCGCCGTGCCGGCCGGCGGCCAGGCCGCCGACGACCGCACCGGCACCCTCCAGGTGTGGCTGTACAACGAGGCGGGCAACGCGGCCAAGGAGGCCGTGGTGGCCAAGGCCGTCGACGAGTTCCAGGCCTCCCACCAAGGCGTCACGGTCAAGGTCGGCTACATCGACACCGACGCCTCCGCCCGCGCCGCCAAGATGAAGGGCGCCTTCAACGACCCCAACAGCGCCCCCGACCTGGTCGAGTTCGGCAACACCGACCTGCCCGGCTACGTCGCCGCCGGCGGACTGGCCGAGATCGGCGCCGAGTTGGACAAGTGGCAGGCCAAGGGGGACCTCGACCCGGCGATCGCGAAGACCGCGGTGGTCGACGGCAGGACCTACGGACTGCCGTGGTGGGTGGGCGTGCGCGCCCTCTACTACCGCACCGACCTGTTCACCGAGGCCGGGCTCAACCCGCCCGCCTCGTACGCCGAACTGGTCGAGGCCGGCCGGAGGATCCACGCCGCGCACCCGGACACCTACGGCATCGCGGTCGGCGGCAAGTACACCTACGGCGCGCTGCCGTTCGTCTGGGACGCGGGCGGTGACCTCGCCGCCGCGAACGGCTCCTCCTTCAAGGCCGCCATCGACTCGCCCGCCGCGCAGGCCGGGATCAAGCGCTACACCGACCTGTTCGGCCCGGACGGCTGCCCCGCCCAGCAGTGCGCGGACCTGACCGGCGGCAAGACCGTCGACCTGTTCGCGGCCGGCAAGTCGGCGATGGCGATCCTGGTCAACTCCAACCGCAGCAAGGTGGACGCGGGCGCGGTCAAGGGCAAGTACGGCGTGGTGCCGCTGCCCGGGGAGAAGGCCGGCTCGATCGCCCCCGCCTTCGCGGGCGGCAACAACCTCGGGGTGATGAAGGCGGCCAAGCACCGCACGCTGGCGGTGGAGTTCGCCGAGCTGCTGGCGAGCCCGTCGTACCAGGAGCAGATGTACGACGCGATGGGCAACCTGCCGACGCTCAAGTCCGTCAGCGGCAAGGTCGGGGCGAAGGACGCCTTCCTGAAGCCGTTCACCGACACCATCGCGGCCGGCACCCGCTTCGTGCCGCTCGACCAGGCGTGGGCGCAGATCGACGCCCAGGCGGTGATCCCGACCATGCTGCAGCAGGTCGTCACCGGCAAGGCGGACGTGGCGAAGGCCTCCGCCGACGCCGCGGCGCAGATCAACTCGGCCTTCGCCGCGCACTGACCCTCGCGCATTGACGCAGCGCACCGACCCGCCGAGCAGAGAGCAGGTCCCGCACGTGTCCGCATCCACCACGACCGCCCCGTCGGCGCCGGCCTCCCCGCCGCGGCGCCGTGGCGGCAGGGCGCCGGCCGCACCCCCGGGCGGCCGGCGCCGACGGCCCCCGCTGCTGCTGCTCCTGCCGGCCGCGGTCATCCTGATCCCGCTGGTGGCCTACCCGATCTACCAGCTCGGCCTGTTGTCCGTGCTGGACTTCGGGCAGGCCCAGGCCTCCGGCGGCGCCCCGACCTCCTTCGTCGGCCTCGGCAACTACGCCAGGATCCTGGAGGACGGCCAGTTCTGGACGGTGCTGGCGCAGACGGTCGGCTTCGCCGCCTTCTGCGTGGTCGCCACCCTGGCCGTCGGCGCGACCCTCGCGGTGCTGCTGACCAGGGTCGGCCGCTGGCCGCGGCTGGCGCTGACCACGGCGGCGATGGCCGCCTGGGCGGCGCCCGCGATGACCGGTTCGACGGTGTGGAGCTTCCTGTTCGACACCAACCTCGGGCTGGTCAACCACACCCTGGTGCGGCTCGGGCTGAGCGGCTTCCACGAGTTCAACTGGTTCTACGACAAGTGGACGGCGTTCCTGATCGTCGGCGCGGTGGTGGTGTGGCACTCCTACCCGTTCGTGATGGTCACCCTCTACGCGGGCATCCGCGCCATCCCGGAGGAGGTCATGGAGGCCGCCGCCCTGGACGGAGCCGGCACCTGGACCACCTTCCGCCGGATCACCGCGCCGATGCTGCGGCCGATCCTGACCATCGTGGTGATCCAGTCGGTGATCTGGGACTTCAAAGTTTTTACTCAGATCTACGTGATGACCGAGGGCGGCGGCATCGCCGGCCAGAACCTGGTGCTCAACGTGTACGCGTACCAGAAGGCCTTCGCCTCCTCGCAGTACGGGCTGGGCGCGGCGATCGGCGTGATCATGCTGCTGGTGCTGGTGGTCCCGACGGTCCTGTACATCCGCACCCTGCGACGGACGGGGAACGAGCTGTGAACACCCTGCGGAACCCCCGCGGTCGGTGGCGGCTGGCCGCCAACACCGGCGCGGTGCTGCTGGCGGTGGTCACCGCCTTCCCGATCTTCTGGATGGTGCTCTCGGCCTTCAAGCCCAAGGGCGAGGTGCAGGCGCTGGATCCGAGGCCCTGGACCGCCCACCCGACGCTGGAGAGCTTCCGTCAGGTGCTCAGCGTGGACGGCTTCGGCCGGTACTTCGTCAACAGCCTGGTGGTCGCGCTGTCGGTGGTGGTGCTGTCGGGGGTGGTGGTGTTCCTGGCGGCCGTGGCGGTGACCCGGTTCAGGTTCCGGTTCCGCACCACGATCATGGTGATGTTCCTGATCGCCCAGATGATCCCGGTCGAGGCGCTGACCATCCCGCTGTTCTTCATGTTCCGCGACGCCGGCCGGTTCGCGCCGGGCCTCGGGCTGAACACCCTGGCCTCACTGGTGCTGGTGCAGTTGGCGTTCTCGCTGCCGTTCGGGATCTGGATGATGCGCGGCTTCGTCGCGGCCGTGCCGGTCTCGATCGAGGAGGCCGCGCAGATCGACGGGGCGAGCCGGACCCGCATCCTGTGGCGGATCCTGCTGCCGCTGGTGGCCCCGGGGCTCGCCGCGACCAGCGTGTTCTCCTTCATCGCGGCGTGGAACGACTTCGTCTTCGCCAAGACCTTCATCATCAGCGCCACCCAGAACCAGACGCTGCCCTCCGCGCTGCTGGTGTTCTTCAAGCCGGACGAGAACGACTGGGGCGGGATCATGGCGGCGTCCACGCTGATGACGGTGCCGGTGCTGGTGTTCTTCATCGCGGTGCAGCGCAAGCTGGTGTCCGGGCTGGCGGGCGCGGTCAAGGACTGACGCCCGTCAGCCCGGGATCCCGACCGGGAGTCCGAGGCCCCCGGATTCAGGAGACGAAGCCGATGACCCCGTACTCCTCGAACTCCCGTGCCGTGCGCAGCCATTCGGCGACCTCCTCGACGGCCGCGGCCACCGCGCGGTCCAGTTCCGGGGCGAGGCCCGCGCGCTCGGCCTGCTCGAACTGGCGCAGCGCCTCCCGGCACTGCTCGGCCGACCACTCGCCGCAGGACATCTCGGGGCCGTAGGGCAGGCCGGCCGGGAAGCCGCTGCCGTAGAAGAAGTCCGAGACCGAGACGGCGGTGACGCCGTACGCGCGCAGGCCCTCGTCGACCTCGTCCAGCCACAGGCCGCGGAAGGGGCCGAAGGAACGGTTGTTCAGGGACATCGCGTCCGTCCCGCACAGCCGCCGGTACGCGTAGCGGTACTGGAAGGCGTGCTCCTCCTGGTAGGGCCCGCCGTACACCACCGCGCGCAGCGCCTCGCGGGCGGTGGGGGCGCCGTCCGCGATCTGGTCGGCGAACTCCCGGTCGGCGCGGTCCAGACTCGCGTCGAAGTACCCGAGGACGTCCTGGAGTACGGCCTCGCTGGCGCAGCCGGCCAGGGTGTGCTTGTTCTCGACGTGGGTCAGATAGGCGGTCAGGAAGGAACTCATGTGATCACCGTAGCGGCCGTGACGGACAGTCGACTCAGGCGGCTGCCGCCGACGGCCCGGGCGGGACGGCGATCAGGACGAACTGCGCGCCGGCGTCGTCCCGGACGAGGGCCGAGCGGCCGAAGGGCGTCGGTCCGGGGCCGCGGCGGACGGTGCCGCCGAGGGCGCGCACGGCGGTGGTGGCGTGGTCGGTGTCGGCCGTCCCGAAGTGGGTGACCCAGCCGGGAGCGCCCCCGGGCGGGTCGGTGGGGCCGATGCCGCAGGCGGGGAGGCCGGCGACCCGGGCGAGGGTGTGGCCCGCCTCGGGGCGGTCGTAGCCGTAGCCGAGGACCAGGCGGTAGAAGGCGCGGGCGGCGTCCGGGTCGGGGGAGCGGTGCTCGTTCCAGGTGAGGGCGCCGGGCTCGTCGACCAGGCCGGCGCCGTCGACTGCGTCGCCCTGCCAGAGGCCGAAGGTCACGCCGAGCGGGTCGACGGCGAGCGCGGCCCAGCCCTGGTCGGGGACTTCGTACGGCTCGCGGGCGATCCGGCCGCCGGCGGCCCGGACGGCGGCGGCCGTGCGGGCCAGGTCGCGGCAGGCGAGGCAGGTGGTCCAGGCGGCGGGCCGCGGGGCGGCGTCGAGCGCGGCGACCTGTGCGCCGCGGAGGGTGGCGACCGCCTCGGCGGGGCCGGTCGGGACGAACTCCCAGCCGAACAGCGCACCGTAGAAGCGCCGGGCCCGGGGGAGGTCCGGGGTGGTCAGGACGGACCAGCACGGGACGCCCTCGTGGTACCTGCCCGCCTTCGGCATGCCGACCTCCTCGCCCGGGGTGCCGGGCCCCACCCGTTCAGCCTCCGCGCCCGGCCGGGGGGCGGCAAACGGACCGTTCAGGCGACCCCGCGCGGGCGGAACTGGATGCTGATCCGCGGGCCGACCGGGCGGGCGGTCTTCGGGACGGCGTGCTCCCAGGTGCGCTGGCAGGAGCCGCCCATCACCACCAGGTCCCCGTGGCCGAGCGGCCGGCGGAC
Source organism: Kitasatospora sp. NPDC058162 (assembly GCF_042884005.1). Classification (NCBI taxonomy): domain Bacteria; kingdom Bacillati; phylum Actinomycetota; class Actinomycetes; order Kitasatosporales; family Streptomycetaceae; genus Kitasatospora; species Kitasatospora sp. NPDC058162. The sequence goes on along the minus strand of NZ_JBHVUS010000024.1, from coordinate 111,888 downwards.
GACCGCGGCGCCGCCCGTGCGCGGCCGCAGGGCGAGGACGCGCGGCTCGCCCACGGACAGGATCGCCACCATGGTGTCCTCGCGGGCGCCGCGCCCGATCCGGTCGCCGTGCCAGGCCACGCTGTCCCGGCCGTCCCGGTAGTAGCAGAGCCCGAGGGTGCGGAAGGGCTCGCCCAGCTCCGGCGCGTAGTGCCGGCTCAGCGCCGTCCGGGCCGCGCCGAGGACGGGGTGCGGCGGTTCGTCGTCGGCGGCGTAGGAGGCGAGCAGCCGGGGGACGTCGACCGTGCGCTCGTACATCTCGCGCTGTTCGGCCCGCCAGGGGACGGCCGCGGCCAGCTGTTCGAACAGCCGGTCGGCCCCGCGCAGCCAGCCGGGCAGCACGTCCAGCCAGGCGCCGTCGCCGAGGGGCAGGCGCTGGACGCCGTCGAGCGGGCCGAGCCGGATGTCGGCGGCTTCGTCGAGTTCTTCGAACAGCGAGGGCTGGAGGTGGACGGTGCCGGGCATGGGTCCAGCCTACGCCGTGAATCGAACAGGTGCGCGAATATAAGCATCGGGGTGGGGGTCGGGTACGCCTTGGCCTGCCGGTATGGCGATCAACGGGTTCGGGGTTACCGAGTTCCAGCTCTTCCTGCTGCGCCGGACGGCCGATTTCACCTGGGGGCCGCTCCAGGAGGTCCGGCCCGACGGGGCGCCCCAGGCGGCCCTGATGCAAGGCGATATTCAGTGAATGCCTTTGATTTGTAGGCCATGGTGGGAATGTGGCAGCATAATCCCAGTCACTGAAGAGGCTTGAGATCGGAAAGCGAAGGATCATGTCGGACGGCGCCCGCGTCATCGTCGGAGTCAGCGGCTCCCTGCACAGCCTGACCGCCCTGCACCGGGCGGCGGAGGAGGCCCGGGCCCGGCAGGCCGTCCTGGTCCCGGTGCTGGCCTGGGCCCCGGTCGGCGGCGAGCGCAACTACCGCGCCCGGCCCTGCCCGCCGCTGCTCCGCGCCTGGCAGGATGCCGCCGAGGCCCGACTGGAGAGCGCGCTCGGACAGGCCTTCGGCGGCCTGCCGATCGGCCTGTCGGTGCAGCCGCTGGTGATGCGCGGCGAGGCCGGCCCGGTGCTGACCGAACTGGCCGACCGGCCCGGCGACCTGCTGGTGATCAGCGCCGGGCGGCACGGCTCGGCGCGTGGACGACTCCGCCGGCTGCTGCGCGGCTCGGTCGCCCGCTACTGCCTCGACCACGCCCGCGGCGGCGTGCTCGTCGTCCCGCCGTCCACCCTGCACGAGGACCTGCGCGCCCTGCACCGCGGCATCGACCTGCGGGAGCTCATCGCGGCCTGACGGGCCATCAACTTCCGTGCACGGTCAGGCCGTCATCCTCCGTGCACGGTACAGCCGTCGACCACCGTCCGGAGCGGCAGCAGGCCGCGCAGCGCCGCCTCCGGGCAGTCCAGCGGGTCGACCGGCCACAGCGTCAGGTCGGCGAACGCCCCCGGCCGCAGGCTGCCGCGCTCGGCGCTCTCGCCGGTCAGCCGGGCCGCGTTCACGGTGTGCAGGGCGATCGCCTCGGCCCGCCCGATCGCGTGCTCGGGGCCGACCACCCCGGCCGTGGTGCCGCGGGTCGTCATGCCCCACACCGACACCATCGCGCCGTACGGGCCGACCGGGAAGTCCGATCCGGCCGACAGCTGGGCTCCCTCGTCCAGCCACTCGCGCAGCGGGAACAGCGCGGCGGTGCGCTCCTCGCCCCAGGCGCGCTGCTGGGTGAGCGCGCCGTCGTGCAGCAGCGGGTGCTGCACCGTCACCGGGATGCCCAGCGCGACCGCCCGGGCCCGCTGGTCGGCCCGGGCCAGTCCGCCGTGCTCGACCACCAGTGTGCCCGGCGGCAGGCCCGGGTGGCGCTTCACCACCTGCTCGAAGACGTCCAGCAGCACCCGCAGCCCGCGGTCGCCCCAGGCGTGCACGCCCACCCGCCAGCCCCGCCCGACCACCCGCTCCACCGCGGCGAGCAGCTGCTCCGGCTCCCAGAGCAGCCGCCCGTGGTAGCAGGGCTGCCCCTGGTACGGCTGCTCCAGGGCGCCCGCCTCGAAGCCGCCGTCGATGCCGAACTTGACGCCCCACAGCCGCAGTCGGTCGTCGTCCCGGCCGTCCGCGCGCCAGCCGTCCATCCGGTCCAGCAGCGCGTCGACCTGTTCGGGGGTGCGCGCCGCGAAGCCGGAGACCAGCGCCCGGACCCGGACGGCGAGCGCGCCCTCGGCGCGGGCCGCGTCCAGCACGTCGAGGTCCTCGACCGGGACCAGGCAGTCGCGCACGGTCCCGATCCCGGTGGCCGCGTAGTCGGCGGAGGCCGCGCGCAGGCCCTCGATCCGCTCGGCGGGGGTCGGCCGCGGCAGCACCCGCTCGACGGGTTCGATCGCCCGGTTGATCAGCCGGCCGGTCAGCCGCCCCCGCTCGTCGCGCTCGATCACCCCGCCGTCCGGCGCCTCGGTGGACTCGTCGATCCCGGCCAGCCGCAGCGCCGCCGAGTTGAGCACCATGTTGTACGCGCCGCGGCGCACCAGCACCGGGTGGTCGGCGGTGGCGGCGTCCAACTCCTCGGTGGTCGGCATCCGCTGCTCGGCGAGCAGCACCTCCTGCCAGTTGACCGTGGTGACGATCCACTGCCCGGCGGGGGTGCGGGCGGCGCGCTCGCGGATCAGCTCCAGGAACCCGGCGAGGTCCCGGGCCCGGTGGACCGGGACGCCGTGGACGCTGTGCCCGGCCAGGATCAGATGGGTGTGGGTGTCGTCGAAGGCGGGCAGCACGGTCGCCGTCGGGGCGTCCACCACCTCGGTGCCCGGCCCGACCAGGGCGTCCAGGCCGTCCGGTTCGGGGGCGAGGGCGGTGATCCGGCCGCCGGTGACGGCGATCGCCCGCTGCGGCGGCTCGCCCGGTACGAGGGTGTGCACGGCGGCGGCCCGGATCAGCAGGTCGGCCGGGGCGGGGGTGGGGACCGGGGTCGGGTCCGGGGTGGTCATGGCAGCTCCTGGGGGTGGGACAGACCGGTGACCTTCTCGACGTACCGCAGGCTCGGTTCGGCGAGCCGACCGTGCAGCTCGGTGAACACGGCGCGGGCCGGGACGGCGTTCCAGTCGGCGGGCAGCAGCGGCGCGGGCAGCCCCGGGTCCAGGTACGGCAGCCGGCGCCACTGGGTGAGCATCGGCACGTACGCCCGGAAGGCCTCGACCGGGTCGATCCGCGCCGAGCCGCGCGAGCGCTCGGCGACCGGGCGCCAGGCGTCGGTGAAGGCGGCGTACTGCGCCTCGACCGCCGGGAGGTCCCACCAACTGGCCACTGCCGTACGGAGATCGGCGAAGCCGGCGTACTCGGCGGAGAGGAAGAGGTGGACGTAGGCGCTCAGGCCGAGGCGCTCCAGCAGTCGGCGGGCGTCCGGCAGCAGCCGGGCGGGCGCCAGCCAGACGCCGGGGGCGGCGTTGCCGAAGCCGAGCCAGCTCAGCCGCGAGCGCAGCTGGTGGCGGTGGGCGCGTTCGGACTCGGGCACCGAGAAGACCGCCACCACCCAGCCGTCGGCGAGTTCGGCGGGCTCCAGGCTGTGGAAGATCCGGCGGTCGCCCTCGTCGAACACCGGGTCCATCGCGGGGGCCAGCCGGTAGCCGGTGGCCGAGCGGCGCTCCTGGAGCAGGGTGCCGGCCTTCTTCAGCCGGGAGATGGCCGAGCGGACGGCCGGGCCGTCGACGTCCAGCTCGGCCATCAGCGCGATCAGGTCGGCGATCGATATCCAGCCGCCGAGGCGGCGGACGAACTCGCCGTAGATGGTGTTGATCAGGGAACTGGGCCGGGTCGTGCTCTCCGGCATGCGTGGGCCCTCCTCCCCGACGGCTGGTGATGATCATAGCGACGGCACTACTGGCGGGCGTGGGTCAGGCGGGGTTCGGGTCGGGGTCGGGTCGGGCCCGGGTCAGGCATGGGGAAGGCTCCGGTCACGCGTAGGCGCCGGAGAGCAGGTGCCCGGCGCCGGGGGCGACGGCGGGCAGGCCGAGGGCGCGCAGCAGCTGGTGGGTGGTGCAGATCGCGGCCGAGACGACCGGTTTGCCGAGCTGCTGCTCGGCCTCCGCGACGGCGGACAGCGAGGGCATCTGCACGCAGGCGGAGAGCACCACCGCGTCCGCGTCGGCGTGCGCCAGACCGCCGGCGATCCCGGGCAGCCGGGCCGGGTCGTGGGCGGCGACGTCCAGGTTGTCGGCGATCTCCAGGGCGGCGTGGTCGAGCACCTCGATGCCCTCCCGGCCGAGGTAGTCGACCACCGTCGCGGCCAGCGGACGCAGGTACGGGGTGACCATCGCGACCTTCTTCGCGCCGAGCGTGTGCAGGCCCTCGACCAGGGCGCCGGCGCTGGTCACCACCGGCGCGGGCGCGCCGTTCTCGACGGTGCGGCGGTGCAGCCGCCGCTCGGCCTCGCGGTGGTAGCCGGGGCCGGTGGCCATCACCGCGACCAGGCAGGCGTAGCCGATCACGTCGACCCGGGCGTCCGAGAGCTCGACGGCGCAGCGGTCGGACTCGCCGTCCATGGCGCGCAGTTGCTCGGGGGTGACCCTGGTCATCCGCATCCGGCTGGAGTGGAAGGTGAACCGTTCGGGGGCGACCGCCTTGCGGGCCCGCAGCAGGGCGGGGACTTCGGTCTCCATGGTGACGTTGGAGCTGGGGACGATCTGGCCGATCCGGTACGTGGTCATCTGGGTCGGACTCCTATCAGCGCTCAGCGGGCGTCGATCACCGGGTTGGCGAGGGTGCCGATCCGCTCGATGGTGGCCTCGACCAGGTCCCCGGGCTGCAGGAACTGCGGCGGGACCATCCCGGCGCCCACCCCGGACGGGGAGCCGGTGGCGATGACGTCGCCGGGCTCCAGGGTCATGCCGGCGGAGATGTCGGCGATCAGCCGGGCGATGCCGAACAGCATGTGGCGGGTGTTGGAGTCCTGCCGCAGTTCGCCGTTGACCCGCAGCGAGAGGTCGAGCCGCTGCGGGTCGGGGATCTCGTCCGCGGTGACCACGACCGGGCCGAACGGCGCGTAGCTGTCCTGGCCCTTGGAGAAGAACCACTGCCCGCTGCGGCGCTGGTCGCGGGCGCTGATGTCGTTGACGATGCTGTAGCCGAACACGTGCCGCAGGGCGTCCGCCTCGCTCACCCGGAAGGCGGGCGCGCCGATCACCACGGCGAGTTCGCACTCCCAGTCGAGCTGCTTGGTGAGGTCGGCGTTGTGCAGGATCGGCTGGCCGGGGCCGGTGACGGCGGTGGCGGGCTTGCCGAACAGCACCGGGCGGTCCGGGAGTTCGCGCTCGGTGTCCAGGGTGCGGTGCGACTCGGCCACGTGCTCCACGTAGTTGAGGCCGACGCCGACGATCTTCCCCGGGCGCAGCGGGGCGCACAGCGAGACCTCGGCTAGCGGCCGGGTCTCCGGCGCCCCGGCGGTCAGCCGGCGGTCAGCGGTCAGGGCGCGGGCGGTGGCCAGGGCCGGTTCCCCGGCCCGGATCAACCCCAGCAGGTCGGGCGGGAGTTCGGCCCCGGCCGCGGTGGCGAGGGCGGTCAGGTCGGCGACCCGGTCGGTGCCGGTGCGGGCGCCGAGGCGGGGGGTGGGGTCGCCGTCGGCGCGGTAGGTCAGCAGCTGCATCGGGGTGGGCTCCTGTTACGGGGTGGTGGGCTGGTGCCGGTCCGGGTGGGCCTCCTCGCGGTAGAGGCCGAGCGAGTGCATCACCGGGAAGTCGTTGAAGGAGAACAGGCAGGCGTCCTCGCCCTGGTCGAGGTTCGCGTGCTCGTGCCAGGCCCAGGCCGGGACCACGAAGATGTCGCCCTGCTGCCACTCGAAGCGCCGCCCGGCGATCACCGAGACGCCCCGGCCCTTGGCGGCGGTGTAGACCACCGAGCCGGTGTGCCGGTGGGCGTGCGTCGCCTGGCCGGGGCGGAGCAGTTGGAGGTGGGCGCTCATGGTGGGCATCACCGAGCCGCCGGTGACCGGGTTGGTGTACTCCATGATCACGCCGTCGTACGGGGATCCCTCGGTGGCGCGGGCGAGTTGGCACAGCGCGTGGTAGCTGGGCTCCCACGGCCAGCCGAGCAGTGGCGAGTACGGGCGGGTCCACTTCTCGACGCCGTACGGCAGCAGGTTGCCGCCGTAGCTGAGCAGCGAGGAGTTCGGGACCGGGCCGGGCCGCTGGTAGAGCTCCGGGTGGACTTCGTAGAAGTTGGCGTCGAGGGTGTTGACCAGCGGGATGTCCAGGCCGTCCTGCCAGATCACCGGGTTGTCCTCGGCCTCGTTGCCGTGCTCGTGCCAGGTGCTGTTGGGGGTGATCGCGAAGTCGCGCGGGCCGACCCGGAGCTTCTGCCCGTCCACGATCGTCCAGGCGCCGGCGCCCTCGTGGACGAAGCGCAGGGCGGAGGCCTGGTGGCGGTGGGCGGTCATCGCCTCGCCGGGGCCCATGATCTGCAGGCCGGTGTACAACAGGCCGACGGCGGCGCTGAGTTCGCGGCGCCCGGGGTTGACCAGCATCACCACCCGGCGGCCCGCGTCGTCGGCCTTCACCAGCGGGAGGGCCTTGCGGACCAGCGGGCGCAGGTCGGCGTAGCGCCAGAGCACCGGGACGGACTTCGGCTGGGGGTACCAGGGTTCGATCTCGTTCGCCACCGTCCACAGGGCGCCGGCCTCGTGCTTGGCCAACTCCTCGTAGTAGGCGAGCAGTTCGGGGCTGTCGTTGACCCGGGCCCGGCCGATCCGGTCGTCGTCGTAGCTGCCTTCGGTGCTCATGACTCCTCCTCGGTCAGGCTTCTTCGTCGGTCAGCCTCAGCGGCCGCAGCGGGCGGTCGTCCACGTGCAGCCGGAAGACGTCGAAGCGGTTGTAGTGGCCGACGATGTCGTGCATCTGCTTGGGCTGGATGCACCGGCCGAGGTCGATCTCGGCGTAGACGATGCCCTCCTCGTCCACCAGCGGTTCGGTGACCGGTCGGCCGTCCGGCCCGAAGATCCCGGACAACGCGTTGCGCGGGCGGGCGAGTTGCTTGCGCACCTGCTGGTCGTCGCCGGCGATCAGGTCGATGATCTCGGGTGAGACGGTCGAGCAGGACACCACGGTGAACAGCTTGCCCTCGAAGCAGTGGGCGGCGGCGCGCAGCGCGATCGCCTCCGCCATGTCGTAGTCCTCGGGGGCCACCGGCAGGGCGATGTAGCTCGCGGCGTGGACGAGTTCGCCCTGGGCCAGCAGGGTGAAGCGGGCCAGGGTGTTGGTGTTCTCCCCGCAGGCCAGCGCGCCGAGCGGGCCGACGGCGGTGCGGTGCACCTTCAGTGAGCTGCCGTCGCCCTGGGTCCAGGTCAGCTTCTCGGCCCAGGTCGGCACCAACTTGCGGTGCACGCCCAGGAGTTCGCCGTCGGAGCCGATGATCAGCAGGGTGTTGTAGAGCACCCCGAGGCTGTGCCGGCCGCGTTCGTTGACGCCGATCACCAGCACCACCCCGGCCTGCCGGGCCGCCGCGCGCAGGGTGTCCACGTACGGGCCGGGGACGTCCACGGCGGCGCGGTACAGCCGCTCGTACCAGGGCGAGCCCTGGACCGGGGTCATCGTCCAGTTCCAGTACGGGTAGCCGGGGACGAAGACCTCGGGGAAGACCACCAGTTCGGCGCCGCGCCCGGCCGCCTCCTGGATCAGGGCGACGGCCTTGTCCACGGTGGCGGCCGGGTCCAGGTAGACCGGGGCGGCCTGGACGGCGGCGGCGGTGAAGCGGGGCAGGTCCGGCATCGTCACTCCTTCGGCGGGGCGGTCGGGCGCCAGCGGCGGTGGACGGGCGGGGCGGCCTCGCGCAGCAGGTGCAGGCGCGGGGCGACCTTGTCGGCGCCCGGGCCGGGCGGCTTGCGGCGCCCGGCCAGCCAGGGCGCGGGCCAGGGGGCGCCGGGGCCGGTGTAGTCCTGGTCGGCGGCGGCGTGCAGGGTCCAGAAGGGGTCGTGCAGCTGGGCCCGGCCGATCGCGACCAGGTCGGCGCGGCCCGCCAGCAGTACGGAGTTGGCGTCGTCGTGGCCGGAGATCGCGCCGACCGCGATGGTCGGCAGGCCGGTGGCGGTGCGGACCAACTCGGCGAAGGGCGTCTGGTAGCCGCGCCCGTACGGCGGCCGCTGGTGCGCCACCACCTCGCCGGTGGAGACGTCCACCGCGTCCGCCCCGGCCTCGCCCAGCGCGCGGCAGATCGCCACCGCCTCGGCCTCGGTGGTGCCGCCGGGCGCCCAGTCGGCGGCCGAGATCCGGACCAGCAGCGGCCGCCCGGCGGGCCAGACGGCGCGTACGGCGGACAGCACCTCGACCGGCAGCCGCAGCCGGTGGGCGAGCGGGCCGCCGTAGCGGTCGGTGCGGCGGTTGGTGAGCGGGGAGAGGAAGCCGGAGAGCAGGTGCCCGTGGCCGAACTGGAGCTCCAGCACGTCGAACCCGGCCCGGGCGGCGCGTTCGGCGGAGGCCGCGAAGTCGGCGGTGACGGCCGCCAGTTGGACGTCATTCGCCTCGTGCGGGACGGGGCTGCCGGTGTCCCAGGGCAGCGGCGAGGGGGCGAGCAGCGGCCAGCCGTCGGCGAGCGGGCGGCCGATGCCGTCCGGTCCGGGGGCGGTCGTCGCGGCCCGGCGGCCGGCGTGGGTGAGCTGGATGCCGACCGGGGTGTCGCTCACCGCGCCGACGGCGCGCCGGAGTTCGGCCCAGGCGCCCTCCTGGCGGTCGGTCCACAGCCCGGGGCAGCGGTCGGTGGTCCGGCCCTCGGGGCTGACCGCCGTCATCCCGGCGATCACCAGGGCGGCGCCGCCGAGCGCGTGGGCGGTCAGTTGGGCCCGGTCGAAGGCGCTGGGCAGTGCGTCGGGGGAGGTGAAGGTCGCCAGTGGGGGTACCACGATCCGGTTGCGCAGCTCCAACGTGCCCAGTTTCAGCGGGCGGAACATCGGCGGCACCCCGGGCGAGCCGCCGACGGCGGTGTCCACGGCGGCGGTGAACTCCGGGTCGCGGGCGCGCAGATTGCCGTAGGTGACCCGGCGGCTGCGGGTGAGCAGGTTGAAGGCGAACCGGTCGGCGTCCTGCCCGGTGCGGCGCCCCACCGTCTCGAACCACTCCAGGCTGGCCTGCGCGGCGCGCTGGGTGGACTCCACCACCGGTCGCCGCTCCGCCTCGTAGGCGGCCAACGCGCCCTCCAGGGTGGGCTGTTCGCTCAGCGCGGCGGCCAGGGCGAGGGCGTCCTCCAGGGCCAGCTTGGTGCCCGAGCCGATCGAGAAGTGCGCGGAGTGCGCGGCGTCGCCGAGCAGCACGGTGTTGCGGTGGCGCCAACCGGCGTTGCGCACGGTGGTGAAGCGGATCCAGCGGGAGGCGTTGGGGATCAGCCGGTGGCCGTCCAGGTGCCCGGCGAGCAGCTCCGCGCAGCGCTCCACGCTCGCCAGGTCGCTCTCGCCGCGCGCGAACTCCCGTGCGGCCAGGGCCTCGAAGCCCGCACGGCGCCAGGCGTCGGCGGCGACCTCGACGATGAAGGTCGAGCGGGTGGCGCTGTACGGGTAGGCGTGCACCTGGAGGGTGCCGAAGTCGAACTCCTCGACGATGAAGGTGAAGGCCTCGAAGACCTTGTCGGTGGCGAGCCAGATGTAGCGGCAGTGCCGCTCGTCCAGCTCGGTGCGGAAGGCCTCGGGGTGGGCCGCCCGGGTGCCGGAGTGGATGCCGTCGGCGGCCACCACCAGGTCGTACTCGGCGGCGAGCCGGTCGGCCGGCGGGGCGGGCGTGCGGTAGCGCACGTCCACCGCCAGCTCGGCGCAGCGCTCTTGCAGGACGGCGCGCAGCCGGTTGCGGTCCAGGGCGGCGAAACCGTGCCCGCCGCTGGTGCGGACCTGGCCGGCGTAGCGGATGTCGATGTCGCTCCAGCGGGCGAACTCGGCGCTGATCGCGGCGAAGACCCGCGGGTCGGCGTCGGCGATGCCGTCCAGGGTCTCGTCGGAGAAGACCACGCCGAAGCCGAACTCGTCCTCCCGGCCGTCGCGTTCGAACACGGTGATCTCGCGCCCGGGGTCCAACTGCTTGGCCAGGGCGGCGAAGTAGAGCCCGCCGGGGCCGGCGCCGATCACCGCGATGCGGTGGGCTCCGGCCGTCGGCTGCCGCGGCCCAGTGGCCTGCTGCTTTGGCCCGGCCGTCACGCGACCACCTCCGGCTGTTGCGGACCGGCCTCGGTGAGCGCCCGGCGGACCGGGGCGGGCCAGGGTTCGGAACCCTTGACCCGCGGCGCGGCGTGCACCACCGACATCCGACCGCTGGCGGCCAGCCCCTGCGGGCCGTGCACCTCGAAGGCGTAGTGCAGCGAGGAGCCGCCGACCCGGACCACCCGCAGCTCGGTGCGGACCACGTCCCCGAACCAGAGCCGCTCCCGGTAGTCGGCCTCGAAGTGCACCCGGGGGATCCGCCCGAACAGTTCGGCCAGCCCGAGCCGGCGCAGCAGCGCCGCCTCCGCGGCTTCGGCCCAGCGCTGCACGGCGGAGAAGTGGTAGTGCCCGGCGGCGTCGGTGTCCGACCACTCGACCCGGCGTTCGATGGTGATCGCGGCGGGTGCCGGGTCCTGGGGTGAGTCCTGTGGTGCGGTGTTCTGCGGGGTCACGGCGGCCCTTCTGCGCAGCTCGGCGCGGAGCAGCTTGCCGGTCGCGGTGCGCGGCAGCTCGGGGACGAACTCGACGGCGCGCGGGTACTTGTACGGCGCGATGGTGCGTTTGACGTGCTCCTGGAGCTCCTTGACCGTCTCCGGGCCGGCCGAGGTGCCCTCGCGCAGCACCACGTACGCCTTGACGACCGTGCCGCGCCGCTCGTCCGGCGCGGCCACCACGGCGCAGTCGGCGACCGCCGGGTGGGCGGCGAGCGCCTGTTCCACCTCGGGGCCGGCGATGTTGTACCCGGCCGAGACGATCATGTCGTCGTTGCGGGCCTGGTACCAGAAGTAGCCGTCGCGGTCGCGGAGGTAGGTGTCGCCGGTGAGGTTCCAGCCGTCGCGGACGTACTCGCGCTGGCGCTCGTCGTCCAGGTAGCGGCAGCCGGTCGGGCCCTTGACCGCGAGGAGTCCGGGCTCGCCGTCCGGCACCGGGTTGCCCTGCCGGTCCAGGACCGCCGCCCGGTAGCCGGGGACGGGGCGACCGGTGGAGCCGGGCCGGATGGCCTCGTCGGCGGCCGAGATGAACACGTGCAGCAGCTCGGTGGCGCCGATGCCGTCGATCAGCCGCCGTCCGGTGGCGGCGTGGAAGGCCTCCCAGACGGCGGCGGGCAGCGGCTCGCCGGCCGACACGCAGCGCCGTACGCCCGCCAGCCGGTCGGCCAGTCCGGCGGCCAGGATCGCCCGGTAGGCGGTGGGCGCGGTGAACAGCACGCTCACGCCGTGGCGGGCGACCTGCTCGGCGAGTTGTTCGGGGGTGGCCTGCTCCAGCAGCAGGCTGGCGGCGCCGACCCGCAGCGGGAACACCAGCAGGCCGCCGAGGCCGAAGGTGAAGCCGAGCGGCGGGGTGCCGGTGAAGAGGTCGTCGGGGGTCGGGCGGAGCACGTGGCGGGAGAAGGTGTCGGCGTTGGCCAGCACGTCCCGGTGGAAGTGCAGGGTTGCCTTGGGGCGGCCGGTGGTGCCGGAGGTGAAGGCGATGAGCGCGACGTCGTCGGCGGCGGTCGGTACGGCGGTGAAGCCGGGACGCTGGGCGGCGCTGCGGGCGGTGAGGTCCTCGGGGCCGGGGCCGCCGAAGGAGAGGATCCGCAGGCCGGGGGTGTCGGCGAGGTCGAGCTCGGTGCGGAAGCGGTGGTCGCACAGGGCGAGGGTGGGGCGGGCGATCCGGGTCAGTTCGGTCAGCTCGGCCGCGCGGAGCAGCGGCATGGTGGTGACCACCACGCCGCCGGCCTTCAGTACCCCGAGCCAACAGGCGGCCAGCCAGGGGGTGTTGGGGCCGCGCAGCAGGACGCGGTTGCCGGTGACCAGGCCCAGTTCCTCGGTGAGCAGGCGGGCTGTCCGGTCGGCGTGGTCGCGCAGTTCGCCGTAGCTCCACCGGCTGGTGGGGGTGAGGAGGCAGCGGCGGTCGGGTCCGAGGCGGTCGATGGTGTCGTCGAGCAGGGCGGCCGCGCAGTTCAGGCGGTCGGGGTAGGCCAACTCCGGTAGTTCGAAGAGGAGTTCTGGCCACTGGTCGAAGGGCGGGAGATGGTCTCGGCAGAACGTGTCCACATGCGCCGAGGGGGAGAGCTCCATGGGCGGGCACCTCGTCGTGCGAGCGGGAGTGAAGCCAGTATGGCGCGCTCGTGACGCCAGTCAAGAGAGCGATACACGCATTCGGGCGACGGGGGGCGTGAGGTGCGGGGATGCACAGGAGAAGCCCCGCGGGCCGGAGGGGCCTGCGGGGCTGGTGGGGCCTGTGGAGTCTGTGGGGGAGGGTTCCGGGGGCCGGGGGTTCAGCCCGCGGTGGCGTGGAAGGCGGCGTCCGGGGTCCGGCCGTCCTCGGCCTGCCGGGCGCGCTCGGCGAGCAGCCGGGCGAACGGGGTCAGGCCGGGCAGTGCGACCGCGGCGCCCGGGCCCGCGTAGCGCACGGACAGCAGCGTCGAGTCGACCCGGACCACCGTCTCCGCCGTCGAGTCGCCCCGGGTGCGGGCGGCGCTCTGGTCGCCGACCGGCGGGACGGCCGCCGGGGTCGCGTCGCCCCGGGCGTCGAGCAGGTCGAGCCGGGCGCCGAAGGCCCGCCCGGCCGCCTCGGCGGAGGCGAAGGTGACCACGGTGAACTGCACGGACGGCAGCGGGGCGGCGCTGAACGTCACGGTCGCGTAGGCGAGTTGCTGGTCGCAGGCGTCCGGGAGCAGGCAGGGCACGTCCGGCCCGCTGCCCGTCCCGGAGCGCGGCGCGCCCTCCACCCGCCAGCCGCCCGGCATCGCGGCCGCGTCCGGCAGCACGCCCTGCGCGCGTGCGGGGTCGCGGATGGTCCGGGCGGCGTGGGCGAAGTCGGGCCCGGTGGGGTTCAGCAGCGGGCGCGAGCCGAGGTGGATCCCGAGCGCGACCAGCGCGGCGATCAGGACCAGGGCGAGGGTGACGAGGACGGCGGTGTTGCTGCGCCGGGCGGCCAGGGTCCGGGCGCCGGCGGTGGCCGGGCCGACCCGCAGCTGGACGGTGGACGGGCCGCCGACGGGGGCGTCCGGGTCGACCCGCAGGTGGACGGTGGTCGGGTCCGAACCCGGGCCGGTCCGCAGCTGGACGGTGCTCGGGCCCGCCCCCGGGCCCGCCTTTGGGCCCGTCCGCAGCTGGACGGTGGTCGGATCGGTCGGTCCGCCGAGCTCGGTGGTGGTCAGGTACTGCGCGAACCCCGGATCGGTGGCGAGCAGTCGGGTGACGGCCGCGGCCAGCTCGGCCCGCGCCCCCGGGTCGTCCGGACCGGCCTCGATCGCCGTGACCGCCCGCGCCCCCTCGGGCATCAGCCGCAGCCGGGCCCGTACCACCTCGGCCACCGCCTGCCCCGGGCCGCCGGGCGTGCCCCTGGCCAGCCGTACCAGCGCCCCCACCACGCCCGGTACCAGTTCCCGGCCGTCCCCCATGGCAGCTCCCCCCGCCGTACGAGTCGTTGCCCCCTACGATCCCGGACCGCCGGTCGCTCCACACCCCCATCCGGTTGAACGGAGACGCAACTGCAACCGCTCCCGGACGTGGCGGGCACCCGGGGGCCCACCGGTCCCGTCCGTCACGCAGAGGCCAGCTCCGCCATCACCGCCACCGGCAGGGCGGGGTTGGCGGCCGCTGCCCAGGTGGTGCGGGGGTCCGGGGAGGCCAGGCAGGTGGCCAGGGCGGCGGGGGAGGCGTTCGGGTGGGCGGCGAGGGTGCGCAGGGCCTTGACGGGGAGGGAGGGGGTGGCGGCGATGCGGTCGAGCAGCTCGCGGGGAGCATCCGGGTTCGAGGCCACCGCAGGGGCCACCGATGTCCCGAACCGGTCCAGTGCGGCCGTGAGTTGGGCGGCGGTGACTCCGGGGTGCGGGGCCACCGCCTTGACCACGTTCGCGTTCGGGTCGGCCATCAGCCGGTCGCGCAGAGTCGCGGGCAGGTCGCGGCGCGCGGCGGCGAGCTTGCGGACCCGGGGTTCCGGCGAGCCCGCGAGTTCGGCGAGTTCGGCGGGGTCGGCGGTGGCGATCCGGGGGAGCAGGGCGGGTCCGACCCGGACGGTGGTCGCGAGCCGGGTGAGCAGGCCGAGCGGAATGCGCGGGTGGTGGGCGAGCGAACGCCGTACGTCGTACCCGTCGTCCTCGGCCAGGCGGAGCATCAGTGCGGCGTCGATCCCAGGGTTCTCGGCCAGGTTGGACCGGACCCAGGGGACCTCGTCCGCGGCGAGCCGGTGGTACGTCTCGGCGGGCAGCCCGGGGTGGAGGGCGAGCGCCTGGCGGATCATCATGTGGTCGGCCACCAGGCGGGCGGCCGCAACCCCCGGGGTGGTCGGATTGGCCGCCGCCTGTTCGCGGACCATCACCTCGGGATCGTCCAGCAGGGCGGTCAGCAGCTCCGCGGGCGCGGCCTCGTTCGCCGCGGCCCAGCGCCGAACCTTCGGCACGGGGTGGGCGGCCAGGCGCGCCAGCAGGTCCGGCAGTGTCGTGTTGATGGCCAGTTCGGCCACCACGTCGGTGTCCTCGTCGACGGCGAGGAGCTCGGCGGCCTCCTCCGGCAGGCCGTCGTAGGAGGCGAGCCGCTGCCGGAGGTACGCGTCCGGGGCCCGGGCCAAGAGTGGTATCCAGGCCGGTTCCCCGCGGCCCTGCTCCAGCAGCGTGAGCGCCGCGTGCGGGAGGGCGAGCGGATCGACGTCCCCGGCGTGCAGCAGGCCGCTGCCGGCGAGCCGTCGCGCGGCGTCCTCGGACCGTTCGGCCAGCAGCCGTACCTGCCCCGGGTCGAGGTCCGTCCGCTCCGCCAGTGCGTACGCCAACTCCTCGTTGCTGTCGCCGAGTCGGGCGAACAGCCGCCCGAGCAGCTCGGGTGGCAGGGCGGGGTTGCCGGCGACGACGTACAGGAGTGATGGCATCCGCGCATTCTGCCCGCCGCCCGGCCGGGCCCGCCGCCGATTTTCGTGCGGGCCCGACCGGCTGCCGCCGTCCGGCCGTCCGGGCGTGGGGGCGTCCGGGCGTCGCCCCGGGTCAGCGCACGGGTGCCGACATGTAGACGGCCCGCCGCCCGTAGCACTCCGGCACCGCGACCTCCCGGTGCGCCCGGTAGCCGAGCAGCCGCAGCAGGATGTCCGCGCCGCGCACCGCGACCATCGAGATCCGTTCGAAGCCAGACTCCTCGGCCCGCTCCCGGAAGTGCCGCATGAACCCCAGGGCGACCTCCCGGCCGCGCAGTTCCTCGGCGATCACGAGGTCGTGCACGTGCAGGTTGGCCGAGGCGTACGCCGTCTCCTCCGGCCGGGTGAGGTCCGGGCAGCGCAGCGGCGGGTACGGCAGGCTGAGCAGGTAGCCGCGGACGACGCCCTGTTGCTCCAGCACGTAGCAGGTGTCCGGTGAGCTGCGGGCCCGGGACTGCAGCGCCTCCCGGCCCTCGGACAGGCCGTCGGCGGCGTAGGCGTCGTGTTCGAGGGCGACCACGGCGTCCCAGTCCCCGTCGGCCAGCCGCCGGATCCGGAGGTCCTCGCTCACCGGGTCGCCCCCTCCGCACCGGCGTCCGGGCCTTCCGGGCCGGTGTCCAGCCCCTGGGCGCGGGCGGCGGCCACCAGCGGCGCCCAGGCCTCCACCAGCACCGCCCAGCGCTCGGCGTCCTGGCGGGCCTCGTCCAGGAGCTGCCCGCGCCGCGCGGCGACCACGTCCGCGAGGTCGGCGTACTTGCCGCCCAGCTTGCGGTAGGAGCGGTCCAGGACGTCCAGGCAGTGCTCGTTCCCGGAGCGGTCCCAGTCGACGCTGCCGCGCACCAGGTCGAGGATCGGCTCGACCTTCAGTCCGTGCCGCTCGTCCAGCAGTCCGCGGCCGAGGTCGATCATGCCGCCGTAGACCGGGTACAGGTACAGCATCGAGAGCAGGAACTTGACGAACCGCAGCTGGTAGTTGATGAAGCCGGCGCCGGTGCGGCGTTCGGGCGTGTAGTAGTTGACGATGTGGCGGTTGTGGACGACGCCGGGCATTCGGGAGTGGACCATGGCGTGCAGCAGGGCGTAGTCGCTGCCGATGGTCTCGATCGAGGGCAGCAGCGGCAGCACCTCGTAGGCCCGGTGGTCCAGGGCGATGTTGCACATGTAGACGTCCCAGATGTCGGGCACGCCGAGGACGGACTCGTCGGTGCGGAACGGCTCGGAGCCGGCGCCCTTGAAGGAGACGTCCACCATCGCGTCCCGGTCCTCCTCCGACCACACCGGCGGGGTCCACAGCCGGACGATGTCGCGGTAGACGGCCGGGTTCAGCTCGTGGATCTCGCTGATGTCCACGTTGAGTTCGCCGATGAAGGAGCCGCTGACCAGCATCACCGGCTTGTCGGCGTCGGCCGGGTCGAGCTCGGAGCGGGACACGCCGGCCACCGCCTCGCCGGCCGGTCGGCCGATCGAGAGCAGCTCGTGGTGGATCGGGAAGACCTTCCGGCCGTCCACGACCTGGAAGTCGGCGTCGTCGTTGCGCAGGTGCGCCGAGGTGCAGCCCAGGGCGGCCGCGCCGAGGAAGAGCCGGTTGACGCAGGAGCCGTACGCGACGGCCGGCGGGAGCATCAGGTCGAGCAGCAGTCCGGGGTCTCCGGCGCCGGAGCGCTCGGCCACCCGGCGCAGGAACTCCCGCTGCCGCTCCTCGCCCAGGTGGTGGACGACCACGCCGGGGGTCGGCGCCAGCGCGGCCACGGCGCCCGCGTTCTCCGCGAACGCTTCGGCGCCGGTGGTGTCGAGGATCAGGAGGTGCACCTCGACCCCGAAGTTCGCGACGGCGTAGGCCGCCTCCTCGGCGAGTTCCGCGATGGTCTCGGGGCAGGAACGCATGGTGGGCAGGGCGAGGCAGACTCTCTGCATGGCGGCGGCTCTCCGTCGGTTCGTCGGAATCGTTGCGGCAATGGCGATGTGAGGGCTGTGAGCGCACCACCGTGGACTAGACCACTTCCCAAGTCAACGATTGACAGGGCGGTCGCGGCGAGGTGGAATGCGCCCCCGCCCGGCGGCTTTCCGGGGCCTCCGGGCCCTCCCCGGGCCCCGTTTCGGGCAGCACGGAGTACGGGGTCGGCGGCGCGCGCTGCGGGCCCCTGGCCCGCACGCCAGGACGAACTCCCCTCGATGATCCGAACGGCCGTGCGGTTACCGGGGGTTCAACGCCGCCGATCCCGCCGCCGGGGTCAATTCCCGACGCGTACCTGCCGATACCGGCAATGACGTCATGACGCCGTTCGGAGGAGCCAGCATGCCCGAACCGTGGCTGCCCGGTGCCGAGATCCACGACCTCGGCGACCACGCGCCGACCGATCACCAGTACCCGCCGAAGGCCATCGCCCACATCACCTGGGACCGCAACGCCACCGCCGCCGCACCGCAGGACTGGCTCTCCTACGAGGACCTCGTCCGGTACTTCACCGGCCCCGGAGCCGGCGACGCCCCGCACCTGGTCTGGGACCCGTTCAGCGGGCGCACCGCACAGCTCTTCCCCGCCGACTCCCGCTCCAAGAGCCTCCTCAGCCCCGCCCAGAGCCCGACCCGCACCAACCGGGCCGGGCGGGTGGTGATCCAGATCGAGGCGGTCTTCTTCCCCTACTGCCGCCACCAGGGCACCGTCTACCCGCGGCTGGTCGACACCCCCTGTGCGGGCTGGGACCGGATCCACGCCTGGATCACCTCCTGGGGCGTGCCCGACCGGTGGCCGATGGGACGGCCGACCGACTTCTCCGAGCACCGCGACGAGCGGGTCTGGGAGACCGCCGGAGGCTGGTACGCGCACGCCCACGTGCCGTTCAACGACCACGTCGACCCCGGCTCCTGGCCCGCCTTCACCGGCGGCTCCGGCTCACCCTCCGGCCCGCCCTCCCAGCAGCACCCGGTGCCGCCCGCCGACCCGACCCCGGCCCGCTACCAGGCCACCGTCAACGGCCTGGCGTACGGCTACGGCGCCCAGGGCTACCAGGTCACCACCGTCGGGCGGGCGCTGGTCACGGCCGGCTTCGGCGGCCACTACCACTCCGGGCCCGGACCGACCTGGACGGACGCGGACACCGAGAACTACGCGGACTACCAGGCGAGCCTGGGCTACTCCGGGTCGGCGGCGGACGGCGTCCCGGGCGAGGGCTCGCTGCGCCGACTGCTCGGCTACCTGCCCGGGCCGCGCACCGTCTCGCTCGCCCACGTCGCCGCGGCGGCGCGCACCGACCCGGGGGCGGAGCAGGGGCACCGGACGTACGGGGCCGAGGTGGCGATCGTCGAACAGGCGCTGGCGGACGAGGGGTTGCTCGAGCAGCGCTGGGTGGACGGGTCCTACGGGAGCCTCACCGTGACGGCGTACGCGGGGTGGCAGCGGCGCTGCGGGTACTCGGCGGGGGCCGCGGACGGGATCCCCGGGCGGGACTCGCTGCACCGGCTGGGCGCGGCGCGGGGGTTCGCGGTGACGGACTGAGGGGGGGCGGTTTGAGGGGGGAGCGGACTGAGGGGGAGCGGACTGAGGGGTGAGCTACTCCCGGGGGAGTCCGTCGGCCGGGGCGAGGCGCGGGGACGTACTCGCCCGGGAGTAGCCGGAGTTACTTCCACCGTCAGATGCCCGATGAGGGGCGGGCGGGGGAGTCTGGGCGCGTCGTCGTGACCCGACTCGAAGGAGGTATCCGTGCGCCCGTCCAGCCCGTCCAGCCCGTCCAGCCCGTCCACCGCGGCCGTCGCGGCCCCCGGCGCGGGGCGGCGGTCCGCCGGCCGCCGCCTGTCGCCGGGGGCGCGCAAGCGCCTGGTGGTGCTGCACGTCGTCGTCTCGGTGAGCTGGCTGGCGCTGATGCTCTGCTTGCTCACCCTGGCGGTGATGGCCCTGACCACCGATGACGCCGACCGGCTGAGAACGGCCTACCGGGCGATGGGGCTGCTCGGCGACGCGCTCGTCCTGCCGCTGAGCCTGCTCACCTTCCTGAGCGGGGTGGCGCTGGGGCTCGGCACCTCCTGGGGCCTGTTCCGGTACTACTGGGTGAGCACCAAGTTCTGGCTGACGCTCGGCGCGATGGCCGCCTCGGTCTTCGCCCTCACCGCCCGGCTGCACGACGCGGTCCGGGTGGCGGACGCCCACCCGACCGGCCCCATCCCGGTGGCGGACCTCGGCTTCGTCCGCTACAACACGGTGATCGTCCCGGCGGTCGCCCTCGCGCTCTACCTGTTCACCGTGATCCTCTCGGTGTACAAGCCCTGGGGCCGCCGCAAGGCGGCCGGTACGCTCCCGGGCCGGATACCCGGGGCGGGCGGCCCCGCCGAGGCCGGGCGGGGGCCCGAGGGTCGGTGACGGCGAGCCCAGGCGGCCCGCCGCCGGGGGAATGCCCACGCGGCGGGCGGGCGTTGTCCCCCCACGTGACCAGCGCTACGCCGCCCGCGACCAGGCTCTCCGTGCTCGACCGCTCCCGGACCAGACAGGGCGAGGAGCCGGCGCAGGCGCTGCGCGACACCGTGGCCTTCGCGCGTGAGGTCGAGCGGCTGGGCTACCACCGCTTCTGGGTCTCCGAGCACCACGGCGTGCCCGGGGTGGCCGGGTCGGCACCGACGGTCCTCGCCGCGGCGGTCGCGGCGGCCACCAGCCGGATCCGGGTCGGCACCGGCGGGGTGATGCTGCCCAACCACCAGCCGATGGTGGTGGCCGAGCAGTTCGGGGTGCTGGCGGCGCTGTTCCCGGGGCGGATCGACATGGGGCTCGGCCGCTCGGTGGGCTTCACCGACGGCGTCCGGCGGGCGCTCGGCCGGGAGAAGGACGCGGCCGACGACTTCGGCGGCCAGCTGACCGAGCTGCTCGGCTACTTCGACGGCTCGCAGCAGGTGCACCGCGACGTCCACGCCCGCCCGGCCGAGGGCCTGCACGTGCCGGCCTTCGTCCTGGCCACCGGCGCGGGCGCCGACCTGGCCGCCGAGGCCGGCCTGCCACTGGTCATCGCCGTCGCGCGCGGGGAGGAGCGGATGCTCGCCGCGATCGACGGCTACCGCAGCCGCTTCCGCCCCTCCGCGCAGGGCGCCGAACCGTACGTGGTGGTCTCGGGCACGGTCGCGGTGGCGGAGACCGAGGAGCAGGCCCGCGAACTGCTCCTCCCGGAAGCCTGGGCCGGCGCCTACTCCCGCACCCACGGGGAGTTCCCGCCACTGGCCCCGGCCGCCGAGATCCGGGCGCGGACGATGAGCGGGCGCGAGCGGGCCGCCTTCGAGCAGTCGCTCAAGGGCCACATCGCGGGCACCCCGGAGCAGGCCGCCGCCGAACTGTCCGCCCTGGTGGCCCGCACCGGCGCGGACGAGGTCCTGGTCGCCACCAGCACCTACGACCGCATCGCGCTGTACGACTCCTACCGGCTGCTGGCCGAGGCCGTCGGGCAGTTCCGACCCGCTGCGGTTCGCGCCCGCCCCACCGTGCCGCGGTCGTCCGGGCGGATTTCTGACCAGGCCTGATGACCTGCTACTGTTCTTCTCGTCGAGGGGAAATGATCTTCCGAAACGAAGATTCCTCGAACATGCGTCAGCGGTGCTACCAGAGCACGTCCTACTTTCAGTAGGAAGAGTCCGTGCGATCCGGGCCTGGCGCTCCACCCGAAGGGGCTCGTTCCGTCCAGCGGAACGGGCCCCTTCGTCATGTCCGGCTCGCCATGTCCGTCTCGTCGCGCCCGGCTCGTCATGCCTGGCTCCTTACGTCCGGCTCCTTACGTTCGGCCGACTGATCGGCCCGCCAGCGGGCGAGTCCTCTTATCGCACTTTCGCTCACGAAACCCTGGGCAGCGGTCCGGTATCGGCCAAGGTCCCGTGCCAGGTGACCGATGAGTGACGGTCCGTAGCGGACGACCGGCCAGCGGCTTTGCCGTGTAGGCATGTCTGACGCAGCATCACACCTTGGCCGGAACTCGCCGTGCCTGGTGTGAATATGCCATTGGAATGTTCGTCATACGGAATCCGGCAGTAGCCTTCCGTGTCGAACCTGCCACTGCTGGTGGCGATCCGGCCGGAGTCGCGCTGCGCCCGGCCACCCAGACCCCCCTCGAAGGAGCCGGTGTGCCGGGTATCGACGAATGTCTCTCCGGAGCGATGGCGATCGCCGGAGCCCGCTCGGCGAGCCTGGTCGACTGGAGCAGCGGACTGGCCCTCGGCAGCCTGGGCGACAGCCCCGTCGGCGACCACGAGACCGCCGCCGCCGAGGCAACCGACTTGGTACGAGCGGCCGTTGAGAGCCAGACCTTCACCGTGGCGGAGGACCGGCGCTCCCCGCTGGAGGACATCATCGTCACCGCGGGCCGGAGTTACCACCTGATCCGCTTCATCGACACCGTCTTCGACAGCCGCCTCGTCCTGCACCTCTGGCTCGACCGCGAGTCGGGCAACCTCGCCGTCGCCCGCTTCCGCCTCCAGGCCCTCGCCGAGGAACTGGTGCTGGGGTGAACACGAGGCCCGCACCGACCGTCGCGATCCGGCCAGCCGACCGCGCACCCGCCCCGAACCCGGCCGGCCGGGACACCCTCCGGCGGAGGCCCGCATGACCGCCGCGCCGCCCCTGGCGGAACCGACCGACCAGGTCGAGCCGACCGCTCCGAGGACCCCGGCCGAGGCCGTCGCCCTGCTCGCCGCCCGCCGCGCCACCGGCGCCCTGCGCGGCCCGCTCGGCATCCTCCACCTGGTCGACGGCCAGGTGGCCGCCGCCGAGTCCCCGCGCGCACCCGGCCTGGCCGACCTGCTCACCGGCTGCGGCCGGATCACCCCCGAGGAGTGGGCCGACCTCCTGCTCCGCCACGGCCCGCAGGGGCGGGTCGGCGAGGTGCTGGTCGAACGGCGGCTGCTCACCCGCGGCGAACTCGAACTCGGCCACCTGGGCACGCTGTTCGACGCCGCCTACTTCGTCCTCGCCGACCGGGCCGGCGGCACCTGGCGGTTCGAGTCCGAGGCCCGGCACTGGCTCGGCCCGGTGGCGCCGGTCGACCCGGCACGGCTCGGCCGCGAGGTCGAGCGCCGACGCCAACTCCTCGACCGGATCTGGCCCTGGCCGCAGCTCGACACCGCGCCGGTGCGCCCGGTCGAGCACACCCGGCGCCCCTCGCACCGCCCGCCCGGCCGCCGTCGGCGCGAACTGCTCGACCACGCCGACGGCCGAAGAACCCCGGCGGACCTGGCCCGGCTGCTCGGCCGCTCCGGCTTCGGCGTGACGGCGGACGTCCGCCGCCTGGCCGCCGCCGGACTGCTCGACGCCCCCCGGCACGCCGCGCCGCCCGCCACACCCACGACCGCCACACCCCCGACCGCCGTATTCCCGACCGCCGCGCCCACGACCGCTGCGCCCGCCCGACTGGATGCCGTACCCGTCCAGGCGGCCGCCGTACCCGCCCGGCCCGGTGGCGGCCTGCACCGCAGGGTCCCCGGCGCCACCCTCCGCAAGCTCCCGGGCGCGGGCACCGCACCTGCCGGCCCCGCACCCACCGGCGCCGTCGTCACCACCGGCCCGGTAGCCCCCGCACCTGCCGGCCACCCCGCAGTCCCCGCCCCCACGCGCTCCGACCGACCGCCCACCACGGCAGCGGCCCACCCGCTGACCGTCCCCGACCCGGACATCGCGCTGCTGACCCGGGTCCGAGACCTTCTGGAGGCCCGACTTTGAGCCACTCCCCGCCCGCGACCCCGTCGCCCCGGCCATGAGGCGGGCGCTCAAGCAGCGTGTCGGAAGGAGACAACTGATCGCCTTGGAGACCGAGCTGCTCGCCGAACTCCGCGCCGTCAAACGTCGCGTCCCGCACCTCGCGGGCGGCCTGGTGGCCAGCGTGGACGGCCTGCTGGTCGCGCACGACACCCACGGGACCGAACCCTCGGGCCTGGCCGCGATGACTGCGGCCTCGCTCTCACTCGCCCAGCGGCTCGCCGACACCACCGGGCAGGGGGAGTTCCGCGAGTCGGTGGTGCGCGGTGAGCACGGCTACGTCGCCACCTACGCGGCCGGCGGCAGCTGCGTGCTGACCCTGCTGGCGCTCCCGGAGGTCAACGTCGGCCGGCTCCACCTGGAGGCCCGCCGCTGCGCCCGGCACATCGCCGAGCTGCTCAACGACGCCCTGGTGCCCAAGGACCCGCGCGACGCGCTCTGACCCGCCCCGCCCCTGCCACCCCACCGACCCACCCACCAACCACCAATCACCGACCGAACAGCCAACCAAAAAACAGGAGTTGATCAGAATGACCGACGCAGCCGGCGCGCTCAAGCAGGCCATGACCGTCATCGAGGGCGCCATCGGCGCGGCCCTGGTGGACTACAACAGCGGCATGGCACTCGCCACCCTCGACGGCCCCGGCGGCCTGGACCTCAACGTCGCCGCGGCCGGGAACACCGACGTGGTGCGCGCCAAGATGCGCACCATGGACATGCTCGGCCTGCAGGACGGCATCGAGGACATCCTCATCACGCTGAGCAGCCAGTACCACCTGATCCGCCCGCTCACCGGTCGCACCGGCAAGGGCCTGTTCCTCTACCTGGCGCTGGACAAGGGACGCGCCAACCTGGCGATGGCCCGCCACCAGCTCATCAAGATCGAGGCCGACCTGGAGGTCTGACCGGACCCGGGCCCGGTCCCGCGCCACGGACGAAGCCCCGGCGGCGGCTCACGCCCCGCCGGGCTCCGTCGCGCCCAGCTCCGCCCCGCCATGCTCCGCCGCACCCGGCTCCGTCCACCGGACCTCCCCGCCGGCCAGCCCCGCGCACACCGCCCCCTCGGCGGTCAGCACGCTCCACGGCGCGAGCACCGCGTGCGGCGGCACGGACAGCGCACCGCCCTCCGCGAAGCCAAGCTCCAGGCCGCCGGCCTGGGTGATCCGGGCGGCGCCGACGGTCCGGCCGACCAGGGACAGCAGGGTGGGCGTCGGCCGGAAGGTCAGCGCGGGGAAGAAGTGCTCGACCTCCTCCGGCGCGGTGAAGGACGGCGCCGCGAAGCGGAACTCGTGCGCCACCCGTACGGTCACCGGCCCGTCGAGCCGCAGGTCGAGCCGGACCCCACCGCTGACCGCCTCGACCCGCCGACCGGCCAGCACCTCAGTGATCGCGTTCTGCATGCTCCCAGTCTTCACCCACCGGCCGGTTCCCAACCACGGGACCGACCGGCCGCCCACGCACCAGCTCGACCGGCCCGCCCGCCCGCTCCCGGGCCGCCAGTGCGGCGGCCACCCGGTCCCAGGACGGCCCGGACAGCAGCGCCCGCGCCTCGGCCGGGTCGCACAGCCGCCACTCCACCAGCTCCTGCTCCTGCAGCGCGATCGTGCCGAGCAGTTCCTCGGTCACCGCGCCGCCGTCGTACACGTACACCAGCACGGCGGTGTCCCGGCCGGTCGCCGGATCGGCCCCGGGGTCGGCCGCCGCCCCCGGCTGCCAGTCCAGTGCCAGCAAGCGCCCGGGCTCGACCTCCCAGCCCAGCTCCTCGCGGATCTCCCGGCGCGCCGCCGTGCGGGGCGTCTCCCGGTCCGCCTCCACTCCGCCGCCCGGCAGCGTCCAGTACGGCACCAGCCCGCGCGGCCCGTCCCACGGCCGCAGCCGTACCAGCAGCACCCGCCCGTCCCCGTCCGTGAACAGCGCCCGCGCCTTCGCCCGGATCCGCGGCCGGGTGGCGTAGTAGGTGTCCCGGTCCATCGGGGGCTCCGGCGGCCGCACCGCCGGCACCCCCAATGCCGACCCGGGCACGGCGGCCAGCCCCGTGTACTCGGGGACGGGCCCCTCCGCGGGCAGCACCCGCAGGGTGTGCCCCACCGGCCGGCTGTCCTCCAGCTCCAGCGGCCCGTCCGCCCGCGGCGCCCGCAGACAGGCCGTGACCCGCCGGGACAGCCGGGGCGGCAGGGCGTGCCCGGCCTCCTCCGCCGTCAGCCACACCCACCCGCCGACCTCCGCCGCGTCCGGCCGGATCGCGGCCACCTGCTCCGCCGTCAGCGGCTCACCCCAGTACAGGTACGCCACGATCGGCGGCCGGGTCGGGGACATCGCCCAGTCGACGCACGCCAGCGGCCCCAGCCGGGGCGTGAACCCCAACTCCTCGGCGATCTCCCGCAGCGCCGTCTCCCGCGGCGACCGGTCGGCGGGCTCCCACCCACCACCCGGCACCGCCACCGGATGCTTCCGGTCGTACGGCAGCCGCACCACCAGCACCCGCCCGTCCCCGTCCGGGAACAACACCCCGGCCGCCGCCATCATCTCCCGCCCCGTCGCACCCGACGCCTGCACCCCGGCTCCTTCCACCGACTCGTCTCCCGGGGACGACATCCCCGCAGACCCGATGGTTCCCACGCGCCCGATGGTTCCCACCCGCCCCGGCCACCACCCGGCAGCTGTCTCGTGGGTCGCCGTTCAGCACCGCGCGTGCTTCAGGTGACGGATGCTCAGCGACGGCTCGGCCCCGCCGGGTCAGTCGACGCCTTCGATGATGCGGAAGTCGCGCTCGAAGCCCTCGGGGAGGGCCACCAGCGCCTTCCGGTACGCCTCGCTCTCGTACGCCGCGACGGCCTGTTCGAAGCCGTCGAACTCGATCAGAACGACGCGTTGCGTGATTCCGGCCTCGTGGGCGACGACCCGACCGCCGCGGGACAGGACGCGCCCGCCCCCGGCCCGGACAGCCGGACCGGCCAGCTTCTCGTAGGCAGTCAGCCTCTCGAGGTCGGTATCGGCGGGGTAGACACTGACCCAGTAGCCCTTGGCCATGGCAGCCTCCTGTGTTCGGCCGGACACGTCCGACGTCGAATCGACACCCGGATCGATCGATCCCGGCATGCGCAGGCTAGGGCGCGATGTGCCGCCGGGGGAAAGACCGGTACGGGATAGGTTCAGAACGGATCGTTATCAATCGGCGGGGAGGGCGCATGGCGCCGGATACGGTGAGCCTGCGGTACTTCCTGGTGCTGGCGCAGGAGTTGAACTTCACCCGGGCGGCCGCACGGATCGGTATCGCACAGCCCGCGCTCAGCGCCCGGATGCGCCGATTGGAGGCGGAACTCGGTACGGCCCTGCTGGTCCGCAACACGCGCAGTGTCGAACTGACCACGGCCGGTGCGGCCTTGGCGGAGTCCGCGCCGGCCGCGCTGGCGGCGCTGGACCGGGCCTGGGACACCGCCCGGAGCGCGGCGGCCGGTGAACTGGGCACGCTGCGCATCGGATACAGCCTCAGCACCGGGGCCGAGACGGTACCGGCCCTGGTGGACAGGCTGATTGACGGCAACAGCGGACTCGAGGTCCGCGCGGTCCCGATGGCGACGCCGGAGATCTCCCCCGCGGTCGCCGACGGCCGCATCGATGCCGGGATCACCCGCGGTGAACAACCGGGCCGTGGCGTACGCCGGTTCCTGCTGCGGCGTGCGCGCATCGGGGTCCAGCTGGCGCAGCACCATCCGCTGGCCGAACAGCCGGAGATCGAGATCGCCGACGCGGCCGCGTATCCGCTGCGACTCCCGGACCGCGCGGCCAACGCCGTGATCCACGATCAGCTGTCCGCACTGTTCCGGGACGCCCGACCACACCCCCGGTTCCACACGCCCGCGGTCTCCTTCGACATGTCCCAGCGCGACCTGCGCGACGGGGTCACCCTCGCCCCGGCCGGAGAAGCCGCGGCCACGGTACAGCCGGCCGGTCTCACCTGGCGACCGCTGCGGGGCGCGCCCGGCCTGACGATCCACCTGGTCCTCCCACGCGAGCAGTCGCCGCTGCACCGCCGCATCCGTGCCGTCGCCAAAACCCTGGCACACGAACGGAACTGGCTGCCGGACTGACGCGCAGGAGGCCGAGCGAGACGGACACCCGCGGTGGCGAGGCCGAAGCGTCGCGGTCGCTCCCGCACCCGGGCCGTCGCCTTCCCGCCTCCCCGTCTCCCCACCTCCCCGCCCACCGGGCCGTCACCCCAGGGAGGCCAGGGCCTGGGCGGCCGCGCGGGCCATCTGTTCGTCGTGGCGGGCGCTCGATCCGCGCAGGCGGGCGGCGCCCTCCATGGCGGCGAGGGCGAGCAGGCCCGGCAGGAGGTCGGTGCTGCGGGCGGCGACCCAGCGGGTGCCGCGGGTGGCCATCCACCAGAGGTCGGCGGCGAGGCCGGGTGGGGGTTCGGCGGGTTCGGCGGTGGGCGGTGGGCCGAGGGGGTGTCCCCGGGTGGTGAGCAGTTCGTGGAACCGGCGGGCGATCAGGTGGTGCCCCTCGGCGCTGGGGTGGAGGCGGTCCACGCTGAGCAGTTGTCGCCGTTCGTACCAGGGGAGTTCGGCGATGTGTAGGTGTACTGCCCGGTGCCGGGAGGTGAGGGCGTGCACCACGGTGTTGACGGCGCGCATCCGTCGGGCCAGCGGCCGGGCGAGCGGGGCGGGGAGGCGGAGGAGGGTGCCGGGGTCGGGTAGGCAGGCGGTCAGCAGTACGGCGCCGTGGCCGGACAGTTCGCCGAGGGTGGCGTCGAGTTCCAGGGTGGTGCGGCGGATGTCGAAGCCGGCCCGCAGGGTGTCGTTGCCGCCGACCAGGACTGCCGCGAGCTGGGGCCGGCGAGCCAGTGCCGCCGGTAGCTGACGTATCGTCAAGTCAGCTGTCAGGGCGCCGCTGTACGCCAGGTTGGTGAATTCGACGCCCTGCCCCTCGGGTGCCAGTGACCGGGCGAGGACGGCGGCCCAGCCGCGCCACTGCTCGCCGACCTGGTCCCCGACGCCTTCCGTCAGCGAGTCGCCGAGGGCGACGAAGCGCAGCAGTTCGCCCGCCGGGGGTCGGTCCGGCGCCGTCCGGTCAGGCTCGGCGTCCAGCATGCTCATCCCAACCACCCTCCAGGGCATCGGAGTTCCTTACGTTCCGTGCGTTCCGTACTTCTTCGGTCGGGCCCGTGCTCCGCACTCCGTGTGCGGCCAGGAAGGCCGCCACCGCCGCGGGCCAGTCGTACCGTTCGGCCTGCGCCCGGGCCGAGGCCCGCCGGACCGCCTCCGGCCGTCGCAGCAACTCCCTTACCGCGACGGCGAATCCGTCCCCGGTGTCGGCGGCGGCCACCCCGGCGAGCCCGATCAGCCCGGGCAGCGCGGAGGAGCGGCTGACCGCGACCGGGGTGCTGCAGGCCAGGGCCTCCAGCGCGGCCAGCCCGAAGGTCTCGACCGGGCCGGGGGCCAGCACCACGTCCGCACTGCCCAGCAGCGCGGCCAGTTCCGCGCGCCCGTTCAGGTGGCCGAGGAAGCGTACGGGCAGCCGCAGTCGCGCGGCCCGGGCGGCCAGCCGTTGCCGCAGCGGTCCGGTCCCGGCCACCACCAGGACGGCGGGCAGTCCGCGCGCCCGCAGCCGGGCCAGCGCCTCGACGGCGCGCTCGGGCCGCTTCTCGGCGGAGAGCCGGGAGCAGAGGACCAGCAGCACGTCCTCGGGCGCCGCGTACCGGGCCCGTTCCGCCGCCCGGACGGCCGCGGGCAGCGGGCGCATCGCGGCCAGGTCGACCCCGAGCGGCGCCCGGACCAGGTTGGGCACGCCGATCCGGCGGAACTCCGCCGCCGCCCAGTCGGTGGTGCAGAGCACCGAGTCGTAGGCGCGGGCCGTCGCGGTGTTGAGCCGGTCGGCGGCCGCGGCGGCCAGCGGGCCGGGCACTCCCCAGGTGCGCAGCAGCCCGGTGGCGCTCTCGTGCGAGACCATCACCGAGCGGACGCCGTGCCGCCGGGCCCAACCGCCGGTCCAGCGCAGGGTCGTACGGTCGGAGACCTCCAGCCGGTCGGGGCTGAGGCGGGTCAGTTCGGCGGCGACGGCGCGCCGGTCGGCGAGCAGCCGGTAGCCGCCGCTGGCCGGCAGTACCGGGCCGGGCAGGGTGACCACCAGGCCCTGCTCGGTCTCCTCCTCGGAGCGCCGCTCGCCGGGCACGATCAGCACCGGCCGGTGCCCGGCCGCCCGGTACCCGGCGCCCAGGTGGCGCAGCGCGGTGCGCAGGCCGCCGGAGACCGGGGTGACGAAGTTGGCGAGCCGCACGATGGTCAGCGGCCCGCCGCGGGGCAGGGGCGTCATGCCGACAGCTCCTCCGGCAGGACGGGCACCACCGGCGACACCGGCGCCGACACCGGCGCCGACACCGGCGCCGACACCGGCACCACCGGCTCGACGGAAGCTGAGACTACATCCACCGCGACCCCCACCCCCCGGTGCTCCGCCAGCACCTCGGCGTAGTGCCGCAGCAGCAGGTCCCCGACCGCCTCCCAGGTCCGGGCCGTCACCTCGGCCCGCCCGGCCTGCCCGTACGCGGCCCGCCGGGCCGGGTCGGCGGCCAGTTCGGCGACCGCCCGGGCGACCGCCGCGCCGTCCCGGGGCGGCACCAGCAGTCCGGTGCGGTGGTGGGCGACCAGGTCGAGCGGGCCGCCGGCGGCCGGGCCGATCACGGGGACGCCGCTGGCCATCGCCTCCTGGATGGTCTGGCAGAAGGTCTCCAGCGGGCCGGTGTGCACGAACACGTCGAGGGTGGCGAAACATCGCGCGAGTTCCGCGCCGGTGCGGCGGCCGAGGAAGACCGCGCCGGGCATCGAGGCCTTGAGGCCGGGCGCCGAGGGGCCGTCCCCGACCACCACCACCCGCACCCCGGGCAGGACGGACGCGGCGGCCAGCAGGTCGACCCGCTTCTCCGGCGCGAGCCGCCCGACGTAGCCGACCAGCACCTCCCCGCCGGGGGCGAGGGCCCGGTGCAGCGCCTCGTCCCGGTGCCGGGGGTGGAAGCGCACCGAGTCCACCCCGCGCGGCCACAGCTGGACCCGGGGCACCCCGTGCGCGGTGAGGTCCTGGGCGGCGGGGGTGGACGGCGCCAGCGTGCGGGCGGCGGCCCGGTGCACGGCCCGGATGCGCCGCCAGGCGGCGGCCTCGCCGAGCCCCCGTCCGGCCCGGTAGGCGTGGGCGTACCCGGCGAGGTCGGTCTGGTAGACCGCGACGGCCGGTACGCCGAGCCGCGCCGCGACCTGCATGCCGCGCGCGCCCAGCACGAAGGGGCTGGCCAGGTGGACGATGTCCGGCCGGTGCCCGGCGAGCGCGGCCGCCAACTGCCGGCTCGGCAGGGCGATCCGCACCTGCGGGTACCCGGGCAGCGGCACCGACGGGATCCGCACGACGGGGATCCGCTCCGCGTCGGCGCCGGAGCCGAAGGTCTGCGGCGGGCACTGGGAGCCCCGCGCCGGTGCGGGGGTGACGACGAGGGGCTGGTGGCCCCGGCGGAGCAGGTGCTCGGCCGTCCGCAGCACGCTGTGGGCGACTCCGTTGACCTCGGGAGGAAAGGATTCGGTGACGATGGCGACGCGCATGCCTGTGTTGTCTCCGCACACGGCGTGCACCCGGCCAAAGGGATCTGTCGTACAAGCGAACGCGGGTCGGCGATTTGCACCGCCGACCCGCGTGTCGTCCCAGCTACCCGCCTCAGGCCGAGCCGGCCGCCTCCTTGAGCTCCGCGTACGGCGCGAGCTTGCGGATCGACTCGATGCTCCTCAGGCAGTCGTCCTTGCTCTCGTGCGGGTCGCCGGTCACCACGACGGACCCGTTGCTCGCCTTGAGCCGGAACCGGTGCATCCCGCTCTCGTCCCTGTACAGCTCGAACTTCCCAGCCATGCCCTCAACAGCCTCTCGCTCGATGGCCCCCTGGCACCGCAACCTAGGCCCCGCCCCGCCGACCCGCCCGCCGACCGGGGCGTTCGGGTCAGGCGGCTTCCGTCCACGGCTGCCCGTCGGTCGCAGTGCCCCGCTCTGCGCCGTGCGGCAGCCCCGTCTCACCGGCGGACCGGGGTGGTGCCGTTCATGCCGAAGCGGGCGGAGCACTGCTCGCCGGATGAGCTGTTCGCGTTCCGGACGCAGATCCACATCGTGTAGCCGATGTCCGGGACGAAGCTCGTCTTCGTGGCGCCCCAGGAGGCGCGGAAGGTGTAGGTGAAGCCGTCGCTGCGGGCGATCTCGGCGACGCAGCTCTGTCTCAGGGAGGTGTTGAGCACGCCCGCGAGTGAGCCGGAGCCGTTGTCGTCCAGCCAGGCGGAGCAGGCGGCGTCGTTGCCGAACCAACTGGTGTCCGCCTCGGAGCCCCTGACCTGTGCCGGGTCGTCGCTGCCGTTGATGCCGCTGATCGATGACGAGGAAGGGTTGGGGACGGCCGCCGAGGGTGTGGTGGTGGCCGTGCTCGGTGGGGCGGTCGGAGGCGGGGCAGCAGCGGTATCGGCAGTGGAGGAGGTCGAGGGCCGCAGGCTCGGGGAGGCTGTCCGCGTGGTGCCGGCCGGAGCGGTCGACGGTGGCGGCGGGGGAGTGGGTTCGGCGGTGGCGGGGGTCGAGGCGCTCGGGCTCGTGGAGGGCTCGTGCGTTGTCCCGGCCAGGGGTCCCACGGTGACCAGCGCGCCGCCGGACTCTTGCGCGTGGGGGTTCTGCGGGGAGACGGACGGGCTGAGGACGAACACCGCGACCGCGCCGAGGGCGGTCACCGCGGCGATCGGTAAGGCGATCGGTAACAGGAACAGGCGCTTGCGCGGGCGGCGGGGTGGTGCGAGGGGCGGGTTTCCGGTGCCGGGCCCCGGGTCCGTGCTCGCGTCCGGTGGCGGGACGGTCTCCAGCTTGCCGACCGGCGTCTCGGCGAAGGCACGTCGCGAGTCGATGCGCGACATGACCTCGGGCGGCCAGGACGGGGGAGGGACGAGCCGGTGCGTCCGGGCCGCCAGGGCGACCTCGTCGGCGGTGGGGCGCGCCCCGGGGGCGGTGGCGAGACAGGGCTCGAGGAGGGCGGCGAGGTCGGCGTCCACAGCGCGCAGCGGCTCCACGTCGGGGACGGCGCCGGGGGTGCGGCCCGAGGCGGCGTGGATGAGGAGCGCCGCGAGCGAGTAGACGTCCGCTGGCGCTGCCACGTCCCCGTCCCCGGCCCGCTGTTCCGGTGCCGAGAAGCCCTGTGTTCCGTAGCCGCCACCGCTTCTGGTGAGCCTCGCCTGGTCCGCGGCCCGGGCGATGCCGAAGTCGATCAGCTTCACGCCGTCGCGCACCAGCATGACGTTGGCGGGGTTGATGTCGCGGTGCGCGATCCCGGAGGCGTGGACGGCCCGCAGTTGCGCGGCTGTCTCGGCCAGCAGCAGCCACAGCGCCTCGGCGGGCAGCGGGCCGTGCAGCCGGACCGCCTCGTCCAGCGTGAGCCCGGGGACGTACTCGGTGGCGAACCACGGGCGTTCCGGAGTGGCGTCGCTCGCCAGCATCCGCGGTCCGACTCCGAACGGCACCCGGTAGAGGATGCCGACCTCCCGTTCGAAGCGCTCGCTGGAGACCAGCCGCGGCCGGACGAGCTTGACGGCGGCGTAGCCCCGGTCCGAGACCCCGAGGTAGACCTCTCCCATGCCGCCGGTGCCGAGCACGCCGACGATGCTGAAGCTGCCGATCTCCTGCGGATCGCCCGGACCGAGTGGTTCGGCGACCGTGCTGTCGATCGCAGCAGCTCGCCGGCTGATCGTGCTCACGGCGGGCAGGCTATCGATCAAATCCACGCAGGACAAACAGAGTTGGCGGTTCCGCAAGCTCGGCACCGCGCATGCCGGCAGGAGGACTGGTCCTCCCGGTGCGCTCATACACTGGCGCGAGCCGAGGCGGAGGTATGTGAGATGGCGTACGGAAACTTCCCACCCCGGATGCTGCCGCCGGGCAGTCCGTCCGACCGGGTGCCCCCGGCACCACCCGGGACGATCTTCGTACTCGGCCCGGAGGGTGGGTACGCCGTGCCGCCGCGCCGGTACACCCTGCTCTTCGGGCGCGACCGTGAGGACGTGCACGTACCGGTCGGTGTCGACGACCCGACCGTCAGCCGTCGACACGGCGTCTTCACCTGCGCCGGCACGGAGGGCGACTGGTGGCTGATCAACACCGGCAATCTGCCGATCGAGTTGCCCGACGGCGTGCTGATGCTCACCGGCCACAAGCGGATCATCGGGCCCGGGTACACCCCGCTGGTGATCAACTCGTCCAAGCGGCGGTCCCACCTGGTGGAGGTCCGCGTCGTGGACGGGGACGACCGGAACCCCCGTTCCACGAGCAGGGCCGAGACCGCGGCTCCCGAGACGGTCTACGTGCTCTCCCCGCAGGAGCGGCTGGTGCTCACCGCGCTCGCCCGGCGCTACCTGGAGGGCCTGGACGCCTTCCCGCTCCCGCTGGCCTGGGAGGACACCGCCAGGCTGGCCAACGCCTCGCCCCACACGACCAAGTACTGGACCCACAAGTCGGCCGCCAACACGGTCGAGGACGTGCGCGAGCGGCTGCGCCGGCGGGGCGTGCGCGGACTGACGCGCGACGAGGTGGGCGAGCCGGTCGGCTCGATGCTCAGCGTCAACCTGATCCGGGAGCTGCTGCGGACGGCGACGCTGAACGCCCAGGACTTGGAGTTGCTGGCCGATCAAAGCTGAGGCCTTTCTCCGTCCTCGGGCTCGGGGGCGGGGGCGGATTCGGCGTTGTAGTAGGTGACGTGCATGGTGCCCTGCTCCACAGCGAAGACGGCGGCCCGGTCCTCGGCCGAGTTCTGCTGGCGCGGTTGGGGCTGTGGCTGCTCGGGGTGAGGCGTGGTCGTGTTCGTCACGTGGTTGTCGTCGCCCACGATGAAGGTGCCGGAGACGTCTCCGACGTGGATGTTGCCGGGGGTGGATTCCGTAGGCATGGTCGGCCTTTCCTGGTCGATCTCGTGGCGGATCAGAAAGCCGTGCAGTGGAGCACCAGGCTCTGCCAGGCCGAGTTGAATGCCGAAGCCGAGCTGGCTGTGTCGTAGCTTTTACTGGTCTTGTTCCGGAACGAGCGGAACTGGCTCTCGTCCTGCTGGCGAGCGGTCAGAAGGCCCTTGAGGTCGGCTACCACGGATCTGTCCCGCGCTTGCGATATGGCTCCCCGCAACGTGGTCTCGCTCGCGCGCACGTCTTTGAGGATGATGTCGACGCGGGCGTTCATCGCGCTGTCGTCGGGAACGGCGGAGGTCCGTCCGGAGTTGTGCGCGTCCACGGCGTTGTTGTACGACTCGACGGCGCTGTGCACCATGGGCAGGTCGGCGTTGTACTGCTGGTTCTCTTGCCCCAATTCCGTTACCACCGTTGCGCACACGGGATCGACGGGGTCCGGCGTTACCAACGGGGGCGGGGCCGGCGGCTTCGGGGTGTAGACCGGCGGGACCGGAGGCCTGGGGGTGTAGATCGGTCGGGTCGGGATCGACGGGTAGGCGGCCTGGGCCGCCGGAGTCCGGTCCGACTGGTTCTTGGCGTAGACCACGGCACCCACGCCGATGACGGCTGTGAAGCCGACCACGCAGGCGACGGCGAGGGCTGCTCCGCCCTTGGCGGTCGCTGCACCGGCGGTGGCGACCGCCGCGTGGCCCGTGCTGGTCGTGGTGGCGGTGCCGGCGGCGTGCGTCGAGTGGGCGGCGGAGCTGTGCGCACCCGAGAGGTCGATCTTGTGCGGCAGGGCGTGCGAGGGGGAGTGCGCGCCGGCCGCGTGGCCGGTGGGTACGTGGCCGGTGGGTACGTGGCCAGTGGGTGGGGGCTGTTGGGCGGCCTGGGACAGGTCGATCACATGCGGTGGAGTCGGCGCGTGCACGGGCGCCGGAGCAGTGGGGGTGGGGATTGGGTGGGGGACCGTCGGCGGGCTGACCACCGGGTGGGTGACCGTCGGCGGGGTGACCGGGGTGTGTACCGGAGCAACCGGCGTCACAGGAGCAACCGGCGCAACGGGCGTAACCGGCGCAACCGGTACGACCGGCGCAAGAGGCGCGACCGGCGGCACGGCGGTGAGCGCCGTCGTCGCCGCATGATGGGCCACCGAGTGCGCCTGCAGGGCGGCGAGTTCCTTCCAGAGCACCCCCGCCTCCAGCGCCAGGGTCGTGGTCAGCGCCGCCCGGCCGATCGCCTTGCGGCGGGTGCGCGCCTCGCGCAGGAAGAACTCCTCGCCCGCGCGGTCTCCCACGCTCTTCGCGGCGGCCCAACCCGCTCCGAGGAGGCTGCCCCACGCGTCGAACTGCCGGGAGAGCGCCAGTTTCGGCGAGGCGGCCCGGGCCAACTCCACGCCGAGCTGCGCCTGTCCGCTCCGCTCCGCTCCCAGCACCGCGACGTCCAGGGCCTGGAAGTGGGCCGCGACCTGGTCCGGGGTGGTCTCCCGTGATTCGACCCACGCGGTGAGCGCCCGGCAGAGCCGATCGGGCGGGAACTGCGTCATCCGGCTCTTCAGTACGCACTCGGCGACGTCCGGGGGACACCCGTAGCCGGTTTCCGAGGCGATCAGCAGACCGTGCCGCACCAGGCCGCCGGCGAGCGCGTCGCTGTCCGTCCGACCGAGCAGGGCGTTGAGCTGCCGGGCCGCCAACTCGGCGCCGGACAGCGAGCCGAGCAGGTGCAGCAGGTCGCGCTCGGCCGGCTGGAGCCTGTTGAGCAGGGCGGGGAGCAGCGCGGGGAGGTCGGCGATGGTCGGCAGGCGCTTGCCGGTCGCGACCGACAGGGCGATGCGCCGCAGTCGGAGCGGATTGCCGTGCAGGGCGTCGCACAGCGCCGCCACGGTCTGAGCTTCCTCGGGCCGCAACTGGCGGGCCAGTACGGTCTGGACGAGCTGCACCCCGGCCGTGTCCGTCAGTCCGTCGAGCCGGATCGCGTGGACGCCGCCGACGGGCGACCGGTGCTGCGAGGTGAAGACGAAGGCGGACTGTCCGGCCAGGTCGAAGAGTCGGCGCAGGCCCTTCTCGTCGAGTCCCGCGTCGTCCAGGTAGATCCGCAGCCGCAGGGTTTTCAGGTGCTCCTTCAGCACTTCCAGCGACGGCTTGTAGTTCGGCGCGTCGAAGCTGATGTCGAAGATCGCCTGCGCGAGGTCGTCGGCCGTCCGTCCGCCGGCTTCGATGTAGGCCACGCCCTCGGGCCCGCGCGGCAGGGTGCGGGCGAGGTGGCGCAGCAGCGCACTCTTGCCGACCCCGGCGGTGCCCCAGATCTGCACCAACTGCCGTGCCCCGATGGCCTGTTGAAGGGCCTGGAGCTCCCGCTCCCGGCCGATCAGCGGATCGGCGCCGGAGCGCGGCAGGTGGGAGATCGGCTGACGCTTGACCGGATTCGGCGGCGGCCCCGCGTTCAGGGTGATGGCCGAACCGTGCCCGGCGGTGATGTTCAGGGTGGTCACGGTGTTCCGGTTGCCGACGATCATCGTTCCGGAGACATCGCCCGTCCGGATCCGCCCGGAACCGTCCGGAGCACCGTTGTTCTCTGGCATCTGTTCCCCCGATCCTCTCCAACGCCCGGTTCCCGGCACGGTCATGCGGGCGCCGGCCCGTCCACGGTCATGCGGGCGCCGACCCGCCCACGGCCACACCGGCGCCGACCCGTCCACGGTCATGCTGGCGCCGACCCGTCGTCGGAACCCGGCGCTTTTATCTGTTTGGTGAGATCGCCGGCGAACCGGCGGGTTCGGCCGCGGCGGCGATCCGGGCGAGGTGGTCCAGGTCGAGGATGGTGATGCTGCGGTAGCCCGTGACGACGGCGCCCGATTGCCGCAAGGCTCGTAGGGCCTTGTGGATCGACGACTCCGCGGCGCCGACCAGCGTGGCCATCTCCGGTTGTGACAGTGGGAGACGGGCTTCGTTGCAGCCGGGGCGCCGGTAGGTGACGGCGAGGTGGTGCAGGATCCTGGCCAGCCGCCCGAGCACGTCGCACCCGGTGAAGTCGACGATCCGCCCGGTCGCCGTGCGCAGCTTGGCCACCACGCTCGCGTTGAGTGCCAGCCCGATGGCGGGGTGCTGCTTCGTGCACGCCACCAGTTCGGAGGGCAGGATGTAGCGGGCCAGCACCCGGCCGCAGGCGGTCACGGTGCCGATGCGCGGCTGGCCGTCGATCCCGGCGAGCTCCCCGACGAGGTCCCCGGCCATCCGTACGGCCAGCAGCGCCTCCCGACCGTCCTGTGCGTGCGCGGTGACCTTCACCGTGCCGCCGACCAGGAGCAGTGCGAAGTCCGAGGTGTCGGCCTCGCGGATGGTGATCTGACCGGCCGGGTAGACCACGCCGTGGCCGAGCCCCAGCAGGACTCGGCGGTCGGCCTCGCCGACCCGGCCGAGCAGCCCGGTCGGCGGCCAGTGGGCCTCGGCCCCGCGCGTCCGTGTGTTGCCCATCGGTGACCCCTCTCCCGCGTCCGGCCGAAGCCGGACAAGCCGTATTAGTAGCCGGTCTACCCGAGGACCCCTCCCCTACGATCTCGTCAACCATCGTGTCGGCACCGGGAATTCGCTGCCGACGGCAGATCGGTCCCCGACCTGCCGGCCCCCGTCGTGATCGCGGAGGGAATGTGAATCCGAGGTACGAGTACCGAGCTCTGCTGGCGTGCGACATCGCGGGTTCCGCGGGCCGCGGTCAGCAGCGGCTGCAGGAGATCCGCGGTGCGCTGCGGTCCGCGCTGTCCGGCGCCCTCGGCGTCGCGGGGCTGGACCGGCGGGACTTCGCGTACGTGGACACCGGCGACGGCTTCCGGCTCGTCGCCCCGGCCGGGTTGGCCAAGGTCGGGCTGTTGGTCCCGCTGCTGCCGGAGCTGTGCGCGCGGATCCGCGAGCACAACCGGCACGCGGGCCCGGACACCGGGCTGCGGGTACGGGCCGCCGCGCACGCGGGGGAGGTCCGGCTCGATCCGGACGGCACCGTCTCCGGCACCCCGCTCGAGACGCTCGCCCGGCTGCTCGACTCGCCTCCGCTGCGGCACGCGGCGCTGGCCGGTCCGGACGGCACCCCGGTGGCCGCGATCCTTTCGCAGCACTACTACGAGGAGACGGTCGGGCACGGCTACGAGGGACTCGAAGCCGGCGCCTTCACCGCGGCCGAGGTCCGGGTCAAGGAGTACGCCGCCCGGGCCTGGCTCTGGTACCCGGGCAGCCCGGTCGGGCCGCACGGCGGTCCCGGCCCGGAACCCGGCTCCCGGGAGCGGCCGGTGGAGGCCGAGCCGTGGACCGTGGAGGCCGAGCCGCGGACCGTGGAGCAACTCGTCCGGGCCACGGGGAACGGCACGGTCTTCGCCGTCGGCCGAGGTGACCAGCACATCCGCTACAACGAACGGGACTGAAGCGCCGATGAACCAGGAACTCGCCGAACTGGCCGCGAGCGGAGCGACCGCTCTGGTGTCCGCGATGGGCACCGATCTGTGGAACGAGGCGAGGCGACTGATGGGCGGCGTCATCGCCCGGGCCCACGGCGGCCGCCGCAGGGAACTGTCCGTCGCGCTGGAGCGGGGGTCGACCGCCACGAGGGGAGCGGTCGACGCCGCGGCCTTGGACTTCTGGACCGAGGCCCTGTTCCAGTTGCTCGACCGGAACCCGGCTCTCGCCGAGGACGTCATGGCTCTGGTAGCGCTGCGGACCGCGCGACGGCCGGAGGTCGTCGTCCAGGTCAACTCCGCCACCGGCTCCGGTGAGGTGTTCGCGGTGCAGCACGGTGACCAGCACTTCGCCTCCGGGCCGAGGTCGCGTGATCGTGAGGATCGGCCGTGAGCGAGGGTGACGGCCGCCGGGACGGTGTGACGGACGGCTGGGTGCGGGCGGGGCTGCTCGCGGTGGTCGTCATCGGGGCCTTCGCCGAGGTCGGCGCGCCGCACCGGCACTACGGCTGGCTGGTGGACGCCTTCGCCCTCGCGGCGGTGGGTGCCATCGGCGCGGCGGTCGCGCTGGGGTCCGAGGCCGCCGCGCCGCCCGCCCGGCAGCGGGACCGGTCCGAGCGGGAGCCCCGGCCCGACGCGGCGGCACCGGTCTGCCGCTTCGTCGCGGCACCGGCGGCACCAGCGGCACCGGCGGTGCCGACGGCCCAGCCCGGCAGGCCCCGGCCGTTCCTGCGGGAGCGGCCGACCGATCTGAGCGTGCCCCGCTTCGGCGACGGCGCGCGGGCCCAGGGCTACCCCTGGCTGCTGCCGGAGCGCACGGTGCAGAACGGGATCGCCGCCGACGAGGCCACGGTCGGTGCCCTCACCATCCGCGCGGCCTCCGTCGTCGGGCCCGGCCACCGCTGCGGCCGGCCCGCCGAGCCGCGCCAGGACTCCTACCGGATCGGGCGGAGCCCGGACAGCCGGTACGCGATCGTGGCCGTGGCCGACGGCCTGTCCAGCGCGCCCTGGTCCGACGTCGGGGCCACCGCGGCCTCCAGCCAGGCCGTCACCCTGCTGCGCGAGCAGATCGGGGCCGTCGGCTTCGACCGGCTCGACGTCAAGGCGCTGTACGGGCGGCTCGCGGAATCGGTCGCCGCGCACGCGGTCGGGCGCGGCGTCGGCGCCTCGCAGCTGGCCACCGTGCTGATCACCGCGGTGATCGCCGAGCCGGACGCGAACGGCGTGGCGCGGGCGTGGGTCGGGTGGCTCGGTGACAGTTCGGCCTGGACGCTCGACCCGCGCGTCCCGCGGTGGCAGTTCTCCGTCGGCGAGGCCAAGGACCGCGCGGCCGCGGTGGTCTCGAACGAGGTCGCCGGCCGGTTGCCGGACACGCCGCAGCTGGCCGCGGACGGTTACGTCACCCTGGCGGCCGGTGCCGCCCTCGCGCTGGTCACGGACGGGATCGGCGACGCGTGGGCGGACCAGGCGGGCAACGTCAACGCCTACTTCGCGAACGCCTGGCGCGCGCCGGTCCCGGCCACCCGGTTCACGGCCGACGTCGGCTTCGACGCACCGCAGTGCCTCGACGACCGCACCGCCGTCGTGGTCTGGAACGGCAGCGGGACATGACCGACGCCGATCCCGCCGCGGGCGACGGCGCCCCGGCGGCGGACCCGCGCGGCTGGGCGTTGCCGAGGACCGTGGGCCTCGCCGATCTCGGGCCGCTCGCCGAGCCGATCTCCGAACACAACGGCCAGGCCGTCGCCGTGCGGCCGCTGGCGGGCCATCCGGGCTGGCTGGCCAAGCTCTACCGGCCCGGGCTGCACCAGGAGGACGGCCACCGGATCGACCTGCTGATCTCGGCTCCGGACGCGCTGCCGGAGGCGGAGCGGGCGAGCCTGTACGCCGGGACGTGCTGGCCCGCGGCCCGCATCCACGATCCCGGCAACCCGGTCGTCGGGTGCGTGATCCCGATGGCGCCCGAGCAGTACCGTTCCGAGCTGCGGCGCGGGAAGTTCAGCGAACGCCGGTTCCTGGAGATCGACTGGCTGGCGAAGTCCGACGAGTCGATCCGGGGCGTCGGCCTGCCGTGCCCCGGCTTCGAGGGCCGGCTGACGGCCTGCCGCCGGCTGACGGAACTCGCCGCGATCCTGGAGGGCCTGGGGCTGGTCTACTCGGACTGGTCGTTCTCCAACGCCTTCTGGAGCCCGTACCGGAGTTCCGTCTACCTGATCGACGTCGACGGCTGCCAGCCGAAGAAGATGCCCGACATCCACCAGCCGAACTGGGCCGACCCGCTCACGCCGCCGGGCTGCGACGCGGACCAGTACACCGACCGCTACCGGCTCGCCCTGCTCGTCGCCAAGTGCCTGACCGGCCGGCGCGACGCGAGCACCTTCCACCACGTCGCCGACTCCCCCTGGCCGAACCAGCCCGCCGTCACCGAGGTACTGCTGGACATGCTGCTCGCGACCGACCGGGAACGACGGCCCGCGGCCGCCCAGTTGAACCAGGCGCTCAACAACGGGCCCTACCTCAGGGCCGTGCCGCGTCCGACCCGTTCGCCGCTTCCTCAACTGCCCGTGAAACAACCGACAGTGATACCCCCTCAGCCCGTTCCGCGAACGATCCCGGAGCCCGTCGTCACCGTCTCCCGGATCAGCACGGTCGTGGAGCAGCAGAAGCAGAAGCAGAAGCAGCTGCAGAAGCCCGCGACCCGCTCGGCCGCCAAGTGGGCCTGGGTGCTCGCCTTCGTCGTGGCCCTGGTCCTCCTCATCCTCATCACCGCCAACCACTAGCCCAGAGGTGCACACGATGTCACTCTGCCTGCCCACCTACGTGGTGATCGACGCCTCCTCGTCGATGAAGCCGCACGAGGCGGTGCTCAACGCGACCCTCTCGCGTCTGCACTACAACCTGGCGACCAACCCGCGCGTCTCGGAGTTCGCCCGGGTCAGCGTGGTCGCCTTCTCCACCGACGTGCACGTGGTGATCCCGATGTCGGACCTGGAGCAGGTGCCGAGCCTGCCCGAAGTGATCTGCGGCGGGGGCACCGAGTACGGCAAGGCCTTCGACCAGCTGCGGCAGAGCATCGAACAGGACGTCAGCGACCTGCGGGCGCAGCAGTACAGCGTGCTGCGGCCGGCGATCTTCTTCCTGACCGACGGCGGTCCGACCGACGCGAGGTGGCGGGACTCCTTCCGCACGCTGGTGGACCGGAACTGGCCGCGCCACCCGCACGTGATCGCCTACGGCTTCGGCACCGCCAAGCGCGACGTGCTGAAGGAGGTGGCGACCAAGGCGCTGTTCATCGCCGACGGCTCGGACACCGAGTCGGCGCTGAGCGGGGCGATCACCGGCCTGCTCAACAGCCTGATCGCCTCCTCGCAGACCGGTCAGATGCAGATCGCCACCGAGGTCAAGGGCTTCGAGTACGTCCAGGTCGCCCAGGAATACGTGGACTGAACGTGGCCACCGACCTGCGTACCCCGGCCCCCCGGGCGCTGCGGGCCTCCGTCGGACTGTCCGTGCTGGCCGCGGTGCTGCTCGCCTGCGGCGGCGTGGTCGAGGTGACGGACAGCTTGTTCGGCTCCCCGGTGAACGGGGGCGGAGGCGGTTCGCACCCGGCGACGCCGGCGCCGGTGCACCCGACGACCCCTGACGTCTCCTCTCCCGCCGCGACGCCGTCGGCGAGTTGCTCGCCCTCGGCCTCATCCACCGAGCCGTCCGAGCCCACGACCACCGCCACCACACCGGCGTCGTCCCCGGAGCATTCTCCGACCAAGGTGCCGTCCGGGACGAGGACTTCCACCAGGAGGCCGGCGAACCGTGAAGGGGGGTGACGCACACCGCGGCCCAGGCCAGGACCTTGGTCCCGACCTGGGCCGCGGCTGGGCCCCGCCCCGCCGTCCCGCCCGCCGACCGGGGCGTCCGGGTCAGCCGGCTTCGGGGGCGGCGGCGGTGTCCGTCGGGCGGGGCCGGCGGCCGGCCAGCCAGACGTAGACGAGGATGCCGGCGAACAGGAACAGCACGCCCTGGTAGACGGCGGCGTAGCCGGCGCCGGCCAGGAGCCAGATGGAGAAGGCGAAGGCGCCGAGGCCGAGGACGGCGTCGCGGACGAGGTGGGCGTTGTTGACCTTGTCGGTGGCGCCGCGGACCAGCCAGTACAGCTGGGCGGCGGTGGACAGCAGGTAGGGCACGACCGCGGTGAAGGTGGTGATCAGGACCAGCACGTCGAACGCGCCCTTGGCGCCGCTGGCGAAGTTGGCGATGGTCAGCACCGAGGCGAGCGCGACGCTGACGAGCACGCCGAAGGTCGGCACGCCGCGCTTCTCCTTCCCGAAAGCGGCCGGGAACAGCCCGTCCTTGGCGGCCGCGTACGGCGCCTGGGCGGCCAGCAGGGTCCAGCCGTTGAGCGCGCCGGTCATCGAGATCAGCGCGGCGACGGCGATCACGGTGCCGCCCCAGGTGCCGCCGAACATGGCGTTCATGGCGTCCGAGAACGGCGCGGTGGAGTTGACCAGTTGCTGGTGCGCGACGGTGCCGAACACGGCGAGGGTGCCCAGCAGGTAGACCACCGCGGCGCCGCTGGTGCCGAGGACGCTGGCCCGGCCGACGTTGCGCTCCGGGTCGCGGACCTGGCTGGCGCTCATCGCGGCCGACTCGACGCCGACGTAGCTGAACATCAGGATCGCCGCGGCGGCCGTCATGCCGCCCATCCAGCCCTGGCCGCCGGCGTCGAAGGGCCCGATGTTCTTCGGGTCGACGAAGAACAGTCCGCCCACCGAGATCAGCAGCAGCGGGATGAACTTCAGGACGGTGGAGACGAGTTGGACGGCCCCGACGTACCGGGTGCCGGCCAGGTTGGCCAGCGCGGGCAGCCACTGGAGGACGAGTGCGGCGGTGATCTCCAGCGCGAGGTTGTGGTGGATCGGCAGCAGCACGTCCAGGTAGCCGACGGCGGCGACGGCGAGCGCGGCGTTGCTGACCACGGCGGTGATCCAGTACGACCAGGCGGACAGGAAGCCGGCGAAGTCGCCGAAGGCCTCGCGGGCGTAGAGGTACGGCCCGCCGGTGCGCGGGTTGCGGCGGGCCAGCTGCCCGAAGACCAGCGCCAGCGCGATCGAGCCCACGGTGATGACGACGAAGGCGAGCAGGCTGACCGTCCCGAAGGGCGCCACGGCGGCCGGGATCATGAAGATGCCGCCGCCGATGATGTTGCCCATCACCAGGGCGGTGGCGACGGGCAGCCCGAAGCGGCCGTTCTTCGCCGGAGCCGGAGCCGGAGCCGGAGCCGGAGCCGTAGCCGGAGCCGTAGCCGGAGCCGGAGCCGTAGCCGGGGTCTCCGGGCTGCTCGGTCGGGTCGCCTGCCGGGTTTCGGCGGGGCTGGTCTGCATGAGGGTGGTGCGCCTTTCG
Organism: Kitasatospora sp. NPDC058162; assembly: GCF_042884005.1. Taxonomy (NCBI): domain Bacteria; kingdom Bacillati; phylum Actinomycetota; class Actinomycetes; order Kitasatosporales; family Streptomycetaceae; genus Kitasatospora; species Kitasatospora sp. NPDC058162. Next base: position 68,324 of record NZ_JBHVUS010000024.1, on the reverse strand, counting down.
TGGTCCTGCTCGCGCTCGGTGGAGCGACCGTTCATGCTCGGACCAGGCGATTCCCTGTGACAAATCGCCCGGATTTGTTCGTCCGGCCGCCCCGATCACCGCAAGTCTTGCGGTCGTACGTCGCTCGGACGGGCACTCGTCCGGTGGGCTTCGTCCGGCCGTTCGACCCGGAATGCGGTCGTACGACCGGGTTCGCCCGGCCGGGGGAGATGTGTCACCCGAATGACTCAGCGCGGCTGCGGCGCGCGCGCCGCCTGCGGGTTCGTGTGCCAACCTTGGCCCGGCGCTCCCCGGTGGAGCGCCGCCCGGCCCATCGGACCGGCTCGAACTGGCCGTTCGGGGGCGCGGGTTGACGACCAGAGACGAACCAAGAGGACATCAGATGTCGCTTCGTGGGAACATCCGCAAGTTCGCCGTGATCACCGTCGTGACGGGTGCCGCCGCCCTCGCCGCGCCGGCCCCGGCGATGGCGGCGTGGCACGCGTCGGACTCGTCGTCCAGCGCGAGCCTGGAGTCGGGCTCGGCCGGTGTCGGCCTCTTCGGCCCGCACGCCAGCTGGCTGAACGCCCACTCGAGCAGCGAGGACGCCTGCATCGGCGACTGCTGATCCGGCGACCAGCCCGATCCACCCGTGAGCCCGGGGACCGCCACAGCGGTTCCCGGGCTCACGTCCGTCCGTGCGGCTCACACCTGTCCGGGATCACGCCCCTCCGGCCCCGCCGCCACCACCGCGTCGGACGACCGGCGCGACAGCCGCCCCGGCCACCACATGTGCCGGTCCAGGTCCATGGTCAGCGCGGTGACCAGCACCGAGCGCACCACCAGGGTGTCCAGCAGCACCCCGAGCGCCACCGCGAAGCCGATCTCGGCCAGTCCCACCACCGGCAGCGTCCCCAGGACGGCGAAGGTGCTGGCCAGGATCAGCCCGGCCGAGGTGATCACCCCGCCGGTCGCGGACAGCCCGATCAGCGCCCCCTGCCGGGTGCCGTGCCGGACGGACTCCTCCCGCACCCGGGTCATCAGGAAGATGTTGTAGTCGATCCCCAGCGCGACCAGGAAGACGAAGACGAACAGCGGGAAGGCGTTGTCCTCGCCCTGGAAGTGGAAGACGTGCGCGAAGAACAGCGAGCTGATCCCGAGCGCCGCCGCGTACGACAGCACCACGGTCGCGATCAGCACCAGCGGCGCGGCGACGGCCCGCAGCAGCACGGCCAGGATCAGCAGCACCACGCCGAGGACCAGCGGGATGATCGCCCGGTTGTCGTTCCCGGCGGCCCGCCCGGCGTCCAGGATGACGGCGGTGTTCCCGCCGACCTGGGCGTCGGCGCCCGGTACGGCGTGCACGGCGGCGCGCACCCGGTCGACGGTGGCCTTGGCGGCCTGGCTGTCCGGCGGGTCGGTGAGGGTGGCCTGGAACAGCGCCCGCCCGTCCCGCACCACCGGCGGCGAGGTGGCCGCCACCCCGGCGGTGGACTGCGCGGCGGCCCGTACGGCCGGGGCGCCGGCCGCGGCGGAGACCACGGTGAGCGGCGCGCCCGTCCCGCCGGGGAAGTGCTGCTCCAGCACCTGCTGGCCGACCACCGAGTCCGGCTTGCCGGTGAAGGACGCGGCCGTGCTCAGCCCGTTGGCGTTCAGCGAGACCAGCCCGACGCAGCAGGCCGCGAGCGCCAGCGCCGTCCCGACCCACACCTTGCGCGGCCGCCGCCCGATCCAGGCGCCGACGTGCGCCCAGCGGCCGGTCCGGGTCGGCTCCGGCGTGCCGTAGGCCGGCCGGACCGGCCAGAACACCCAGCGGCCGACGATCACCAGCAGCGCGGGCAGCAGGGTCAGCATCGCCGCCAGGGCGACCACGACGCCGATCGCCAGGACCGGGCCGAGGCCGCGGGTGGAGTTCATCTCGGCGATCAGCAGGCAGAGCATCGAGGCGACCACGGTGGCCGAGGAGGCCAGCACGGCGGGCCCGGCCCGGTGCAGGGCGTACGCCATCGCCTCGTGCCGGTCCTCGTGCCGGCGCAGCTCCTCCCGGTAGCGGGCGGTGAGCAGCAGGGCGTAGTCGGTGCCCGCGCCCAGCACCAGGACGATCAGGATGCCCGCGCTCTGCGCGTTGACGGTCAGCCCGGCGTGTTTGGCGAGCAGGTAGATGAAGGCCTGGGAGACGGTCAGCGCGCCGCCGGCGGAGAGCAGCGGCAGCAGCCACAGCACCGGGCTGCGGTAGGTGAGCAGCAGCAGGACGATCACCACGCTGATGGTGGCGGCGAGCAGCGAGCCGTCGATGCCCGCGAAGGCCTTTGCCTGGTCGGCGGCGATCCCGCCGGGGCCGGTGACGTGGGTGGTCATGCCGTGGCCGTTGGCGGCCGCGGTCTGCCGCAGGCTGTCCACGGCCGGCTTGAGGTCGTTCCAGCCGTTGCTGCCTACGTCGATCGGCACGATGGTCTGCATGGCCTGGCCGTCGGCGGACAGCACCGGGCCGATCACCGGCCCGACCACGTGCGGCACGGTGGCGAACCGGACGGCCTCGCGGGCGGCCTCGGCCCGGTCGTCGGGGGTGATGCCGTCGGTCCGCTGGTAGACGACGACGGCCTGGGCGGTGTCCACCGGCTGGAAGGCCCGCTGCTCGTTCAGCACCCGGGTGGATTCGGCGCTGCCCGGCAGCCAGCTGGACGCCTGGTTGTCCTCGGCGCCCATCAGCTTCCCGGCCAGCGGGCCCAGCGCGATCAGCAGCACCAGCCACAGGGCCAGTACCACCCACTTGCTGCGGTGCCCGCACGGCAGCGCGGCCAGTTTCCGAGTCGTGGACATGCATCCACCCCCAGGCGGCAGTGACTCGTTCCAGCCTGCCACCGCCCCGCCCGACCGGCAGCTCCGGAGGACGACGGCCGGACCACGGTCAGACCGGCACGGCCGCCCGCTCGCGCAGCTCCCGCAGCACCGCGATGTCCATCGCGTGCCCGGTGCCGTCCCCGCCGTGCTTGCGGTCCGGGGTCTCCACCAGCAGCGGCACCCCGGCCGTCTCCGGGTGCTCGAACAGCTCGCGGAAGGGCTCCGCGCCGATCATCCCGGCGCCGATGTTGGCGTGCCGGTCCTTGCGGGCGCCGACCACGTCCTCCGAGTCGTTGGCGTGGATCAGCCGCAGCCGGCCCGGACCGGCGGCCGCGGCCAGGGCGTCCAGCGCGGCCGTCACCCCGCCGGGGACGGCCAGGTCGTGCCCGGCGGCGAAGGCGTGGCAGGTGTCCAGGCAGACGCCGACCTTGGGGTGCCCGTCCAGCGCCTCCACGTACTCGGCCAGCTGCTCCAGCCGCGAGCAGAGCGAGCTGCCCTGGCCGGCGGTCGGCTCCAGCAGCAGCCACGGCGCGTCGTCGCCGAGCGCGTCCAGCTCGTCCAGCAGCGGGCGGACGTCGGCGCGCACCTGCGCCATCGCCTCGGCCCGGCGCGAACCGCCGCCGGGCGCGGTGCCGACCGCCGAGCCGGTGTGCAGCACCACGCCGAGCGCGCCGATCGCGTGGCCGCGGTGCAGCGAGTGCCGCAGCGAGTCGGCCGAGCGCTCCCGGGTGGCCGGGTTGTCCGAGCCGAAGTTGATCAGGTACGGCGCGTGCACCCAGGCCGGGATGCCCTGCTCGGCGCAGGCCGTACGGAACTCCTCGTCCTGCGCCGGGTTGCCCGCGGGGGTGGCCCAGCCGCGCGGGTTGGCCACGAACACCTGCACCGTCTCGGCGCCCACCCGGCTCGCGTACGCCAGGCCCGTACCGGCCAGGCCGCGGCCGGCCACCGGGACGTGGGCGCCGATCGGGTTGCGGCGGGCGGCGGGGGACGGTCCGGGCGTGGTGCTCATGCCCCCGAGCATGTCACGGGCCCGGACGGCTTCGGCGCGCGGGCCCGGCGCGCAGACGCGCCCGCGCGCCGTGCCCCGCCGGCTACGCACGCCACGCCGGGGCGTCCCACCAGCGGCCGACGCCCCGTCAGTCCGGCAGCCCAGCCCTGGTGGCGGCCCTCCGGGGGCGACCGTACCGTCGACTCGGCCGCACTCACCGACCGTCACCACCCGCACACACCGGGTCGGACCGTCCCACCGCCCCTCCCACAGCCGAGCACCGCGCCCACCGCGCCCACCGCCACACCGCGCACGCCGAAAGACAGGTCACCACTCATGCCCACGCGCCGGGTCCACCACCTCGCCGCGGCCACCGCCGCCGCCACCGCCCTGACCACCACCCTGACCACCGTCCTCGCCACCCTGGCCGCCGCACCCGCGGCCCACGCCGCCGACGGCACCCTCCACCTCGTCCACCCCGGCGAATCGATCCAGCGGGCCGTCGACGCCGCCGCCCCCGGCGACACGATCCAGGTCCTCGCCGGCACCTACCGCGGCAGCGTCCGCATCGCCACCCCCCGCCTCACCCTGCGCGGCTCCGGGCCGGCCACCGTGATCACCCCCGGCGACGGCACCGAGAACGCCTGCGCCACCGCCGGGCACGGCGTCTGCGTGGTCGGCACCGAGCAGGCCCCGCTGCCCGGGGTCACCGTCGACGCGCTCGCCGTCACCGGCTTCCGCAAGAACGGCATCGACGCCAGCGGCACCACCGGCCTGACCGTCCGCGCCACCTACGTCCACGACAACGCCCAGCAGGGCATCAGCCAGGAGATCTCCACCAAGGCCGCCATCGTGGGCAACCGCTCGGTCGACAACGGCCAGTCCGGCGTCTTCCTCGCCAACTACGCCTACCGCGAGGGCGGCGCGCCCGACACCGGGGGCACCGTCGTCGAGGGCAACGTGCTCACCGGGAACCGGGTCGGCGTCACCGTGCGCCGGCTGCGGGTGCTCACCGTCCAGGGCAACGAGATCAGCGGCAACTGCAGCGGCGTCTTCGTGGTCGGCGACGAGGGCGTGCCCCGCGCCGGGGACCTCGACGTCCGCAAGAACAAGGTGGTCGCCAACAACAAGTTCTGCCCGGCCAACCCGCGCCTCGGCGCCATCCAGGGCGCGGGCATCGTGCTCACCGGCACCGAGGACACCCGGGTCACCGACAACGAGGTCCGCGACAACGTCGGCGCCTCGGACTTCTCGGGCGGCATCGTCCTCTTCAAGAGCGTCGTCGGCATCCCCAACACCCGGGCGACCATCGCCGACAACCGCCTGAGCGGCAACGGCCCGGCCGACCTCGCCGACCGCGACACCGGCACCGACAACTCCTACGCCCGCAACACCTGCGCGGTCTCCCAGCCGTCCGGCCGTTGCTGACGCCCCCGTTGACGTCCCCGACCGACAAGGACCAGACCATGACCACCGCACCCGCCAGCCCCACCCCCCAGGCCGCGATGCGCCTGCGCGAACTCGTCTTCGGCGCCGCCTGCGCCGCCGCCGTCCGCGCCGCCGCCCGGCTCGGGGTCGCCGACGTGCTCGGCGACACCCCGGCCACCGTCACCGACCTCGCCGCGCGGCTCGACACCGAACCCCGCCAGCTGCGCCGCCTGCTGCGCGCCCTCACCTGCTACGGGATCTTCGCCGAGACCGGCGACGACCGCTTCGAGCACACCGAGATGTCCCGCCTGCTGCGCGAGGACGCCCCCAACTCCCTGCGCTACATCTCCCTCTGGTGCACCGAGCCGTGGACCTGGGAGGCCTGGCCGAAGCTGGACGAGGCGGTGCGCTCCGGGCGCAACGTCTTCCCCGAGCTGTTCGGCAAGGAGTTCTTCGACTACCTGCACAGCGAGGGCGGCGACTCGGCGAAGGTCTTCGACAAGGCGATGACCACCTCCAGCCGGCAGTCCGCCCAGGACTTCGCCGACTACCTGGACCTCACCGGCATCGACTCGGTGGCCGACATCGGCGGCGGCCAGGGCCACGTCCTCGCCAGCCTGCTGGACAAGCACCCGGCCCTCCACGGCACCCTGCTCGACCTGCCCAAGGTCGTCGCCGGCGCCGACCCCCGCCTGCACGACGGCGGCGCCTTCTCGGCCCGCGCCCGCCTCGTCCCCGGCGACTGCCGGGTGGAGATCCCGGTGCGCGCCGACCTCTACATCATCAAGAACATCCTGGAGTGGGACGACGAGAGCACCCGCCGCACCCTCGCCAATGTGGTCGCCGTGGCCCGTCCCGGCGCCCGGGTCGTGGTGGTCGAGAACCTGGTCGACAACAGCCCCTCGATGCGCTTCACCACCGCGATGGACCTGATGCTGATGCTCAACGTGGGCGGCGCCAAGCACTCCGAGGAGAGCATGGTCCACCTCATGGAGGAGGCCGGCCTCGACGTCGTCGCCGTCCGCCCCGTCAACCCCTACCTCCACGCCTTCGAGGCCACCGTCCGGGCCTGACCCGCCCGGCCAGGCCCCGCACACCGACGGCCGCTGCTCCCCGACTCCTCGGGGACCAGCGGCCGTCGTCGTGCTCAGGCCGTGTGGTGCTCAGGCCTTGTGGGAGGACTCCAGGTGGGCGAAGACCACCACGTTGTCGAGGTAGTCCCGGCGCTTCTTGTCGTAGGTGCCGCCGCAGGTGATCAGCCGGAGCTGGGCGTCCGGGGTCTTGCCGTAGACCTTCTTGTCGGGGAAGGCGTTCTTGGCGAAGGTCTCCACCGCGTCGACGGTGAAGACCGCGACGGTGCCGTCGGCGCGGCTCACCTCGACCTTGTTGCCGGGCAGCAGCAGGCTCAGGAGGAGGAAGACCGCGGGGCCCTTGGTGGTGTCCACGTGCCCGGCGACCACCGAACTGCCGCGTTCGCCCGGGGTGACGCCGTCGCGGTACCAGCCGACCAGGTTCTTGTCGTCCGGCGGGGGCGCGTTGAGCTGTCCGGCCGGGTTGAGGGTGAGTTCGGTGAAGGGGGCGTCGACGGCGATCTGCGGGATCCGCAGCCGGGTCGGCTTGGACCGCTTGAGCGCCGGCGAGCCCGGTGCGGCGGGCGAGGCCGGGGCGGCGCCGGTGGCCGCCGCGGGGCCCGGGACGGCGGGGGCGGCGGCCGCCGGGGGAGCGGCCTGGCCGGCCGCCTGGTCCTCGGCGGGCCCGGTGTCCACCGAGTTGTAGATCAGCAGCAGACCGACCGCTGCCGCGCCCATCCCGCCGCGCAGCAGCCTGGGCATTCCGGAGCCGGGACCGCCCGTCATCGGGGACCTCCGTGGATTACCCCGGCTTTGGCCGGGGGTGGGGGTACCTCCGGCTTGCAGGGGAGAAGCGGACTGCTTGCGGACCAGGTCAGGTGGCGGGGCGTCGTCGTCAGGCTGGACCGCTGTGAGGGTGGCCGCATCTGGTTGTCAGTGCCTGCCGGTAGGTTGATTGCGTGTATCTCAGGTACTCCTTTCGCGTCTATCCGACGGAGGGTCAGCGGCAGGCGCTGGCGCGGACGTTCGGGTGTGCGCGGGTGGTGTACAACGATGCGCTCGCCCTGCGGAAGGCCGCGTGGAAGGCGGACGGGTCGAGGATCCCGATCGGTGCTCTGGCCAGGTCGGTGATCACCGATGCGAAGAGGACGGATGCCCGGTCGTGGCTGGGGTCGGTGTCGGTGGACGCGTTGCAGTCGTCGCTGCGCGATCTGGACACCGCGTACCGGAACTTCTTCGACTCGCTGTCCGGGAAGCGGGCCGGGCGCCCGGTGGGGCTGCCGGTGTTCAAGTCGCGGAAGGACTACCGGCAGTCGCTGCGGTTCTCCCGGAACGGGTTCCGCATCCGGTCCAACGGCAAGTTGAACCTTGCCAAAGTCGGTGACGTGCGGGTGAAGTGGTCGCGGGCGCTGCCCGTCGAGCCGTCGTCGGTGACGGTCGTGCTGGACGCGGCGGGCCGTTACCACGCGAGTTTCGTGGTGGACGTGGAACCCGAGCACCTGCCCGAGGTCGATGCCGAGGTCGGCATCGACCTCGGGCTGACCACCTACGCCGTCCTCTCCGACGGCAGCGTGATCGACAACCCCCGCTTCCTCCGCAAGGCGGAGAGGAAGCTCAAGGCCGCCCAGCGGGAACTCTCGCGCAAGGCGAAGGGGTCGAAGAACCGGGCCAAGGCCCGCCGCAAGGTCGCCAGGGCGCACGCCAGGGTGGCCGACACCCGCATGGACTGGCTGCACCAACAGACCACCAGGATCATTCGCGAAACCCAAGCGGTGTACCTGGAGGACCTGAACGTGCGCGGCCTCGGCCGGGGCCGTCTGGCCAAGTCCGTCCACGACGCCGGATGGGCCGCCTTCCGGAGCCTGCTCGAAGAGAAGGCCGCCCGCTACGGGAGGTACGTCGGGATCGTGCCCCGTGCGTTCCCGTCCTCCCAGCTCTGCTCGGCGTGCGGGCACCGCGACGGGCCCAAGCCACCCGCGATCCGCGAGTGGGCCTGTGGTGCGTGCGGTGTGCTGCATGACCGTGACCTCAATGCTGATCGGAACATCCTGGCCGCCGGACGGGCGGACAGGCTAAACGCCTGCGGAGGACCGGTGAGCCCCGGCGTGGCGATCCCACGCCGGGCACGGCCCGTTGAAACAGGAACCCACCGGAACGCCACCGGACCGGGGCGCAGGCCCCGTGCCGCAGGCCCGGCCGTAATCCCCGCGCTCTAGCGCGGGGAGGATGTCAATCCTGTCCTCCGCTCGAAGTCCTTCGTCAGTAGCCTGTTCCGCGACGGCCCGCCGCCCCCGTGCGCCCCACCCCGGCCGGAGAGGCCGGGAGAGGCTGGGGCGTGTCTTGCGGGTCTTTGCCGGGTCCGCGACGCCGGGGCACGCACCTCGCCGCGTTGTCGTCGGTCGCCAATGCTCCGCAGTGGCTCCCTCCTCCGCCTTGCGATGCACGCACCCCAACGCCGCGGCCTGATCCGACAAGACCCACAAGACACGCCCAGAGGCGGCGGTGGCGCGCGTCAGACGGCGGCGGCGCCGGTCGTGCGGCGGCCGCGGCGCAGCGCGTACGCGCCGGCCCCGAGGCCGCCGAGCAGCAGCACCGCGCCGGAGGCGAGGCCGCCGCCGGACAGCGCCAGGCCGCCGCCGCCGGTGTGCACGCCGCCGTGCGGGGTGTGCTCCTCCTCCTTGCCCCCGTAGCCCTTGTCGTCCGAGCCCTTGCTCTCGGAGCCCTTGTGCTCGCCGGAGCCCTTGCTCTCGGACCCCTTGCTCTCGGAGCCCTTGTGCTCCTCGGAGGCGGAGCCGCCGGACTTCTTGTCGTCGTAGCCCTTCGAGCTGTCGGAGCCGGCCTTGTCGGGCTGCTTCTCCTGCCAGGTGAGGTTCTTGCCCTGGTCCGAGGAGGAACCGTCGGCGAAGGCCATGGGGGTGCCGACGGTGAGGACGGCGGCGACGGCCGCTCCGGCGAGCAGCGTGCGTGCAGAACGCATGAGGATGATCCTTCCGGCGCGAGGGCCGCGACCGCCGGCACGGTGCCGGTCAGGGGACTCGCGAACAGTGGCGCCTGATCCACCGTCAACCACGGTGGGGCCGCCTGCCACCTGAGCGTGGCAGCGCCGGTGCGGAGAGTGCGCCCTTCGGGTGGTGTCCGGGGCGTGTTCACCCGGGTGGCCCGGCGATCCGGGTGATTCGGATCCGGCGCGGGGTGCTAGGGGTGCCGCGCACCGGGATGCGCGCATGGGCCCGCCCCCGGCGCAGGTGCCGGGGGCGGGCCCAGATCGAACGGGGTCGGACGGGACGGCGCTCAGCGGTCCCAGCGGTAGAACTCGCGCGCCATGGCGTCCTTCGGCTCGCGCCAGGTGGCCGGGTCGTAGGCCTGGACGAAGGCGGTCAGGCGGTCGCTGACGGTCCGGAACTCCGGGTGGCCGAGGACCTTGGCGACGGCCGGGCCCGGCGGGCGGTCGGCCTCGATCAGGTGCAGGTAGACGTCGCCGAACTGGAAGAGGCTGCGGCCGGTGACGCCGATCAGGTGCGGCAGCTCGCCCCGGTCGGAGTCGGCGAAGACCTCGGCGATGTCCGGGGCCGTCTCCGGTTTCATCCGGGCGACGATCAGGGCGCGGTGGGTCCCGGTCACCGTTCGGCCGCCCGCTTCTCGACCTTCTCGCGGATCAGCTGCATCTGGATCCGGGAGTTCTTGTTGATGTGGTTGACCATGCCGTCGTCGTCCACCGGCGCGGTCGGCTTCATCGCGAAGTCCTGGATCCAGCGCATCCGGGTGCCGGCCGGGACCTCGGCGTACTCCCAGCGGATCTCCATGAACTCGAACGGCCCGGGTTCGACCCGGCGGGCCTCGACCGCGAGCGAGGAGCGGTCGGTGGTGCGCTCGGAGACCCAGCTCCACACCGTGCCGTTCTCGTCCGGGTGCATGGTGAGCCGGAACTGCACCCGGTCGCCGTCGCGTTCCAGCACCTCGACCGAGGCGTACTCGCTGAACAGCTCCGGCCAGTTCTCCAGGTCGTTGGTGATCTCCCAGACCAGGTCGACCGGGGCGTTGATGACGATCTCGTTGTCGGTGTGGCCGGGCATCTCAGGCACCCGCCTTCGCGGACAGGGAGGTGTTGACCAGCTCCATGAACTCGGCCGGGGTCTTGGCGGACTCGGCTCCGGAGGTGACCTTGAGGCTGTGCCGGTTCTCCAACTCGCCGACGACGCCGAGCAGTCCGAGCGAGTCGACGCCGAAGTCGTCGAACTGCGCGCCCGGCTGCTCCAGGTCGCCCGGGGCGACGGTGACGCCGGCCCGGGCCTGGAGCAGGGCGGCGAGTTCGGGATAGCTGAGGGTGTTGCTCACGGGGAGTCCCTTCGTGGTGCGGTCGATCAGGGGGCGTTGGGTCAAGGGGGATCAGGACCGCTCCCCGCGCCGGAGCACCAGCGCGGAGTTGGAGCCCATCAGCCCGCGGCTGAGCACCAGCGCGGTGCGCAGTTCGGCCGGGCGGGCGCGGTCGGTCACCAGGGCGAGGTCGTGGCAGATCTCGGTGACGTTGGGGGTGGGCGGCAGTACGCCGTCCTCCATGGCCAGTACGGCGGCCGCCACGTCCAGCATCGGTGCGCCGCAATAGGCCCGCCCCGTACCGGACTTGGGCGCGGTGACCGGCACCCGTTCGGCGGCCGGGCCGAGCGCGTCGGCCAGCGCCAGGGCCTCGGCCCGGTCGGCGGAGGGGATGCCGAGGGCGTCGGCGAAGACCACGTCGACCTCCTCGGGGGCGATCCGGGCCTCGTCCAGCGCGATCCGGATCGCCGCGGCCAGCCCCTCCCGGGACTCCGCCCAGCGGGAGGCGCCGGTGAAGGTGGCGCCGTGCCCGGCCAGGTGGGCCCGGACGGCGGCGCCGCGCCGGCGGGCCGCCTGCTCGTCCTCCAGCAGCAGCATCGCGCCGCCCTCGGCGGGGGAGAAGCCGCAGGCCTGCGCGGTGAACGGCAGGTAGGCGGCGTCCGGCCGGTCGGACAGGCTCAGCTCGGGGTAGCCGAGTTGGCAGACCATGGAGTACGGCGCCAGCGGGGCCTCGGCGGCGCCGACCACCACGGCGTCGGTGCCGCGCTCGACCGAGCGGGCCGCGTGCGCGACCGCGTCCAGCCCGCCGGCCTCGTCGCTGGCGACCACCCCGCACGGGCCCTTGTAGCCGCCGCGGATCGAGATCTGGCCGGTGCTGGCCGCGTAGAACCAGGCGATGGACTGGTACGGGCCGACGAACCGCGGCCCCTGGCCCCAGAGTTGCTGGAGTTCGCGCTGGCCGAACTCGCCGCCGCCGGAGCCGGCCGCGGTCACCACGCCGACCGCGAAGGGCCGTTCGGGGTCGGGCCGGAACCCCGCGTCGGCCACTGCCAGGTCGGCGGCGGCCATCGCGTAGTGGGTGAAGCGGTCGGTCTGTACGAGGTAGCGGCTGTCGATCACCGATTGCGGATCGAACTCCCGCACCTCGCCCGCGACTTTGAGCGGCAGCTCGGTGCAGCCCTCGCGGGATATCCGGTCGAGGACGCTCACGCCCTGCCTGGTGGCCTTCCAGAAGGCGTCGGCCCCGACACCGTTCGGCGCCACCACGCCGAGGCCGGTGACGACCGCCCGGCGGCCCTGCTGACGTGACGTCATGGAACTCACCCCGTTCTTTTGAGCACGACGGCGGACTGGAATCCGCCGAATCCGCTGCCGACCGAGAGGATGTGGCTCAGCGGCAGCTCGCGCGCGGTGCGCGGCACGTAGTCGAGGTCGCACTCCGGGTCCGGAGTCTCGTAGTTGGCGGTCGGCGGCACCACGCCGTGGGCCAGCGCCAGGGTGCAGGCGACCACCTCGATCGCGCCGATCGCGCCGAGCGAGTGCCCGACCATCGACTTGATCGAGCTCATCGGCGTCCCGAAGGCGTGGTCGCCCAGCGAGCGCTTGACCGCGGCGGTCTCGTGCCGGTCGTTCTGCTTGGTGCCCGAGCCGTGCGCGTTGACGTAGTCGACGTCGGTGCGGTCGACCTTGGCGTGGTCGAGCGCGTGGTCGATCGCCCGGGACATCTCCAGCCCCTCCTTGGTGAGGCCGGTCATGTGGTAGGCGTTGCCGAAGGTGGCGAAGCCGCCGATCTCGCCGTAGATCCGGGCGCCGCGGCGGCGGGCGTGCTCCAGCTCCTCCAGCACCAGGACGGCGCCGCCCTCGCCGAGGACGAAGCCGTCCCGGTGGGCGTCGAAGGGGCGGGAGGCGTGCTCCGGGTCGTCGTTGCGTTCGCTGGTGGCCTTGATGGCGTCGAAGCAGGCGACGGTGATCGGCGAGATCGGGGAGTCGGAGGCGCCGGCGACGCAGATGTCGGCGCGTCCCTCCTCGACCGCCTGGAAGCCGTAGCCGATCGCGTCCAGGCCGGAGGTGCAACCGGTGGAGACGGTCTGCACCGGGCCGTGCGCGCCGACCCGCTCGGCCACCGCGGAGGCCAGCGTGCTGGGCGCGAAGGCCCGGTGCAGCTGGGGCTCGGCGTGCCGGTGGTCCACGTCCCAGCGCGCGCCGGAGGCGCTGACCAGGGCGTAGTCGTGCTCCAGCCGGGTGGTGCCGCCGACGGCGGTGCCGAGCGAGACGGCGATCCGCCACGGGTCCTCGGCGGCCAGGTCCAGCCCGGCGTCGGCGACCGCCTCGGCGGCCGCGACCATCGCGAACTGCACGTAGCGGTCGGCCCGTTGGACCTCCTCGGGGCTGAGCCCGTGGGCCGCCGGGTCGAAGTCGCACTCGGCCGCGATCCGGGAGCGGAACCCGGTCGGGTCGAAGAGCGTGATGCCCCGGGTGGCGGTGCGGCCGGCCGTCAGGAGGTCCCAGAACGCCGGGATCCCGATCCCTCCGGGCGCGACCACACCGATCCCCGTGACGGCGACGCGCCGCGTCACGAGCCCACCTTGGCGTGTTCCGGCGGGCCGGAGGTGACGCCCTCCCCGGTGTCGGCGGTCTCCTCGGTGCTCACGTGGCCCAGGTCGGGGCGCGGGGCGAGCGGGCCGCAGTGGAAGACCATCCGGGCCTCGGTGTCGCCGACGTTGCGGAAGCGGTGGCGCATGTTGATCGGGATCATCAGGCCCTGGTCGGGCTTGAGCGGCCGGGTCTCCCCGTCCAGGTCCACCTCCAGGTCGCCGGAGACGACGAACACGAACTCCTCGGAGTACGGGTGGTAGTGCTCGTTGATCCGCTCGCCGGGCTTGAGGATGGCCAGCCCCATGAAGCCGCTGGTCGCCCCGCAGCTGGGCGGGGTGAGCATGGTGCGCAACAGGGCGCCGTGGCGGCGGTTCTCCGGGGCCTCGTCGACGTTGATGATCGGCGGGAACTTCGTGGTCATGATGGCTGTCCTTCGGGAGGGTTGGCCGGACGTCAGTCGTTCCGGGAGCTGCGGTCGGTGACCGGGCTCATGGCGCGGGCGGCGAGGAACGCGCTCAGGCCCGCGACGGTGCGCAGGTCCCCGGCCGGGCCGAGGTCCAGCAGGCCGGCCAGCTCGGCGGCCTCCTGGTCGCCGGCCACGCCGAGCGCGGCGGCCGGCTCGGCCTCGGCCGGCACCCGCAGGTCGACCAGGCGCACCACGGTGTCCTCGCGCTGGAAGACGGTGGCCGCCGCGACCGGGCCGGTCGGGTCGGCGGTGGCGAGGTTGTCGTGGTCGAAGAGCAGCTCGGCGACGGCCGGCCCCCGACCCGGACGGACCGGGTAGAGCACGGCGTGCCGGTGCAGCCGCCCGGAGGCGGCGGAGCTGGCGATCGCCTGGTGCCGGGCGGGCAGCGCGGCCTTGGCGAAGAACGCCCGGGCCGACTGCGGGTCGCCCAGCTGACGGGCCTCCTCCAGGTACGGGTTGAGCTCCTCCTCGACCGCCCGCACCTCGGGCTGCATCGCCACGTGGCGCAGCGCGTCGCCGAGGTTGCCGACCACCTCGACCGCCCGCACCACCCGGTTGCCGTGCATGAACAGCGAGGTGCGGCGCAGCCGGGTGTGCTCGTCCACCTCCGCCCGGGGGGAGGCGTAGCCGGACAGGATGCGGGCCACCTCCGCCTCGCTGCCGGGCTTGACGGTGAAGGTCAGCGCGTGGCGCACCACGCCGTCCGGGCCGGGGTCGGCCCGGGGCGGGCCGACGTGCCCGGCGGGCTCGCTGCGCGGCAGGCCGGGCGGGACCTCCATCGGGGCCCGGGTGCCGGTGGAGCCGGCCGCCGAGGTCTCGCGCAGCACGGCGTAGCGCAGCGAGCGGAAGTTGTCGCTGACGCAGCCGTGCATCGGCTTGACCATCTCGCGGTGGGCGGGGCTGTCCACCCACTGCAGGAAGGTCTCCTGGTCCTCCCACTCGCTGGTGATCAGCCACTGGCGGGGGTCGTTGATGGACTGGCACAGCTGGTCGCTGACATGGCCGGGCACCGAGGCGACCTGGTGGCGCAGCTGCTCGTAGACGTCGAGGAAACGCTGCTGGGCGCCGTCCTGGATCTCCAGCATCAGCACCACCCTCAGCCGGGTGTCGGACTCTTCGTGCTGCTTCGGCTGCGGTTCGGACAGAGTTGTCATGATCCACTTTCTGCTCTTGGCCGCACGCGGCGGGCCGTGACGGCCGCGTCCGGCGGGTGCTCCCGGCCGGGGGGAGGTTGGTGCGGTGGCGGTCGGCCCGGGGCAGCGGCGCCAGGCCTGAGGTCGATCGTGAGCGGCCGACCGGGCGCGGCGCGAGATTTGCGGGCCATCCGGGCGAAGGGGCGGCACAGCCCCCCTCGGGCGGGGGATGGAAGAGCGGGGCCCCCGGCTGAGCGGGCCCGTCGTGGGCGGCGCCGGGCCCGGTCGCCGGGCCGCGGAATCCCCTTACAGGGCGGAGCAATTGATGAATCCGAAGGTGGACGAGCGGGTGCCGGTCCTGATCGTGGGCGGCTCCCTGGTCGGGCTGTCGGCCTCGCTGTTCCTCGGGCGGCTGGGTGTCCGGCACCTGCTGGTCGAGAAGCACGCCGACACCTCGCATCACCCGCGCGGACGTGGCAACAACGTCCGCACGATGGAGCTGTACCGGGTGGCCGGGATCGAGCCGGCGATCCGCGAGGCGGCCTCGGTGCTGGCCCCGAACCACGGCATCCTCCAGGCGCCCTCGCTGACCGGCGAGGAGCAGGAGTGGCTGTTCCGGGAGATCGACCCGGGCGGGCGGCTGGCCCGGTTCAGCCCCAGCTCCTGGTGCCTGTGCAGCCAGAACGACCTGGAGCCGGTGCTGCTGCGCGCGTCCCGCGACCTCGGCGGCGACCTGCGGTTCAGCACCGAGCTGCTGTCCTTCGAGCAGGACGCCGACGGCGTCACCTCGGTGCTGCGCAGCCGGGAGACCGGCGAGGAGCGGGTGGTGCGCTCCGAGTTCCTGATCGCCGCGGACGGCCCGCGCAGCCCGGTCCGCACCCGCCTCGGCATCGGCCAGACCGGCAAGGGCGAGCTGTTCCACAACGTCAGCATCACCTTCCGCGCCAAGCGGCTGGCCGACGTGGTCGGCGACCGGCACTTCATCGCCTGCTACCTGACCAACCCGGAGGCGGACGGCGCGCTGCTGCCGGTGGACAACCAGTCCGAGTGGGTCTTCCACGCGCCCTGGCACCCCGAGCACGGCGAGCCGCTGGAGGCCTTCACCGACGAGCGCTGCGAGCGGCACATCCGCACCGCCGTCGGCCTGCCCGAGCTGGACGTCGAGGTGACCGGCAAGGCGCCCTGGCACGCCGCCGAGCGGGTCGCCGAGCGGTACGGCGCCGGGCGGGTGTTCCTCGCCGGGGACTCCGCCCACGAGATGTCGCCGACCGGCGCGTTCGGCTCCAATACCGGCATCCAGGACGCCCACAACCTGGCCTGGAAGCTGGCCGCGGTGCTCTGCGGCTGGGCCGGGCCCGGCCTGCTGGAGACGTACGGGCAGGAGCGCCGCCCGGTCGCCGAGGTCACCGGCGAGCGCGCCTCGGCCCGCTCCGCGGAGCACAGCCACCCGGGCTACGCGGTGGTCCCGGGCGTCGGGCGGCAGGCCGGGGTGCTGGCGGTGGCGCTGGGCTACCGCTACCCGCGGGGCGCGGTGCTCGGCACCGACCCGCAGGGCGCGGTCGTCCCGGAGAAGTTCGAGTCGGCCGGCGAGCCGGGCACCCGCGCCCCGCACCAGTGGCTGCTGTGCGCGGGCGTGCGGCTGTCCACGCTGGACCTGTACGAGCAGGCGATGGTGCTGCTCACCGACGAGGAGGGCGCGGCCTGGCAGCAGGGCGCCCGGCGGGCGGCCGACCGGCTGGCCGTCCCGCTGGACGCCTACCGGATCGGCGACGGCGCCGAGGACGACCTGGCCCCGGAGCCGGAGGGCGACTTCGGCGTCCTGCACGGCGTGGGCCCGGGCGGCGCGCTGCTGGTGCGCCCGGACGGGTTCGTCGCCTGGCGCTCGCCGGGGCCGGCGGCCGACCCGGAGGCCGAGGTGGAGGCCGCGCTGCGGGCGGTGCTGGGACTCTGACGCACGCGGACGGGCCCGCCGGTCGTCACCGGCGGGCCCGTCCTCGTCAGGTTTCAGATTTCAGGTGTCGGGGGTCTGCGGGGGTGCTCAGGGGGTCAGTGACCGCCTGCGTCGACCACCTCGACGTCGGCCACCTCCCGCTCGATCTCCTCGGCGGGCAGCGCGACCCGGATCGCCCAGTAGTAGATGACCAGCGCGAACACCGACACCAGCGCCATGTCGTACCACATCGGGATCCGGCCGGTGCCGTCGCCGAAGCCGCCCTGCCAGGAGATCAGGCCGAGGCCGATCAGGTAGACCGGCAGCCACTGGGCGGCCTTCCAGTTGAGCCGCGGCGCGTTCGGCAGGCGCTTCTTGATCGCGTACCACGCGTAGCTGCCGAGCAGGCCGTAGCCGATCACGATGGCGATGCCCAGGCGGGACAGGGTCTGCCAGCCGGCCCAGTAGATGATCAGGCTGGCGACCACGAAGGCGGCCGGGGAGATCACGCCGCCCAGCGGCAGGCGGTAGGAGCGCTCACGGTCGGGCAGCCGGCGGCGCAGGGCGCCGAAGGCCAGCGGGGCGCCGGCGTACATCAGCACGCTGGCGGAGGTGATGAAGCCGACCAGCTCCTGCCAGCTCGGGAAGGGCAGGAAGCAGATCACGCCGGTCACGAAGGAGATGATCAGGCCGAACCACGGCACGCCGTTCTTGTCCAGCTGCTCGAACTTCTGCGGGGCGTAGCCGTTGCGGCTCAGGCCGTAGGAGATCCGGGAGGTGGAGGTGGTGTAGATCAGGCCGGTGCCGCCGGGGGAGATCACCGCGTCGACCTTCAGCACGTACGACAGCCAGCCGAGGCCGACCAGGGTGGCCAGACCGGCGAAGGGGCCGTCGATGCCGGGGAAGTCGAGCTTCGCCCAGCCGCCGGCGAAGGCGCTGACCGGCAGCGCGCCGATGAAGACGACCTGCAGCAGGGTGTAGATCAGGGTGCCGATGGCGACCGAGCCGAGCACCGCGCGGGGGATGTCGCGCTTGGGGTTGCGGCTCTCACCGGCGATCTGGATGGCCTGCTCGAAGCCCAGCAGCGCGAAGATGATGCCGCTGGTGCTGATCGCGGCCAGCACGCCCTTGGCGCCGAACGGGGCGAAGCCGTGCGAGGTGAAGTTGGAGCCGTGGAAGCTGGTGATCGCCAGCAGGAAGATCGTGAGCAGAGGAACGAAGATCTTCAGCCAGGTGGCGACGCTGTTGGTCCGGGCGAGGATCTTCACGCCGAGGAAATTGACCGCGACGAAAACGGCCATCAGCACGGTCGCGACGACGAATCCGCTGGTGGTCAGGGTTTTGTCGGCGTTCAGCAGACCGCCGGCCCAGGGCGAGTCCTTGGCGTAATTGATCATGGCCTCGACCTCGATCGGTGCCACGGTGGCCGCTTGGAGCCAGGAGAACCAGCCGAACGACATGCCGGCCAGGCCGCCGAAGGCGTAGTGCGGGTAGCGCGCGGTGCCGCCCGAGACCGGGAAGAGTCCGCCGAGCTCGGCGTGCACGAGCGCGAGCAGCACGATCGCGACGGCGCCGATGCCCCAGGAGATGACGGCCGCCGGCCCGGCGGCGGTGACGGCGCTCTTCGCGCCGAAGAGCCAGCCGGAGCCGATGATCGAGCCGACCGAGGCCCACATGAGGCCGACGAGTCCGACGTGGCGCTTGAGCGACCGGTGGGCGGTCCCGGCGGTGCCGGAGCTCTGGCCGGGCGGCGAGATCTGGTTGAGGGAAGCCATTGAAGATCTCTCTGTGTGTGGGGGCTCCGGGGTGGGCGGAGCGCGGAGAGTTGCCACACAGTAGGGCTATTCAGAGACCTCTGCACAGATTCCATTGCTGAATGTTTACTTTCTTTGCCAGATATCCGTGCAGGTAGGGGGCCGTCTGTTCATGAGCGTGTTACGTGACTCGCGAGTAGGTTCACTATTTGAGCGTCAATTGAGGATCGCCGTCCGGTCGGGCAATATGGATCGCCCGCTGGTTTATGGGAATGACGCGAACCGCATAGTCATGCCGTCGGAGGTGCGGCGTAGGCTGGATCCGTGCGTTTCGTGATCCTCCCGCCGCCGGTCCGCTAGCGGGCGGCGTACCGATCCGACCCGGCCGAGCGGGAGAGCCCCTCGGCGCCGGGGCGATGACTGCCGCCCGCGTACCCCGCGGACCTGAACCGGCGAGCCATCGTGGAGTACCGACGCATGACCTCCTACGCCGCCGTGCCGTTCCGGCACGGCCTGTTGTCCATTTCCGCCGCCGCCGTCGCCTGGGGAGTGGGCGGAGCCGTGGCCGCGCTGCTGATGCGCACCAGCGGGCTCGGCCCGGTGGCCGTCTCCTGCTGGCGCTTCGGCGTCGCGGCGCTCTGCCTGGCGCTGCTGCCCGCGCGGGCCTCCGGCCGCTCCGGGGTGTCCGGGGCTTCCGGTACGTCCGGGGCCTTCGGCGGCCGGCGCGGGGCCGCCGTGCTGACCGGCCTCGGACTGGCCGTCAGCCAGTGCGCCTAC
This sequence comes from Kitasatospora sp. NPDC058162, assembly GCF_042884005.1. NCBI lineage: Bacteria > Bacillati > Actinomycetota > Actinomycetes > Kitasatosporales > Streptomycetaceae > Kitasatospora > Kitasatospora sp. NPDC058162. Next base: position 49,049 of record NZ_JBHVUS010000024.1, on the reverse strand, counting down.
TTCGCCTCCGTGCACTACGCGGGCCTGGGGTTGGGCACCCTGATCACCATCGGCGCCGGGCCGGTGCTCACCAGCCTCGGCGGGCACCTGCTGCTCGGCGAACGCCTCACCGGGCGGGCGGCGGCCGCCGTCGCACTGGCCCTCGGCGGGCTGGTCCTGCTGGTGGCGGCCCCGGCGGCCGGGCCGCGTCCGGCGCTCGGGGTGGGCCTCGCGGTGCTCGCGGGCGCCGGCCAGAGCGGGCTGACCCTGTGGGCCCGGGGCGGCGGTTCGGCCCGGGCCAGTACCGGGGCCTTCGTCACCGGGCTGCTCTGCCTGCTGCCGTTCGCGGCGCTCCAGGGCGTGCTGCCGAGCACCGGGCAGCCGGCGCTGACCGGGGGAGCGCTGCTGTTCCTCGGGACGGTGCCGACGCTGCTCGCCTACCGGTGGTACTTCACCGGGCTGACGGCCGTGCCGGGCACCACCGCCTCGGTCCTGGTCCTGCTGGAGCCGGCCACGGCGGCGGTGATCGGCGTGCTGTTCCTCGGCGAGCCGTTCACGGCGGGCCTGGTGGCCGGTTCGGCGCTGCTGCTGGCCGCGATCGCGGCCCTGGCCCGCGCGTAGCGGGCGGGTGCGGCGGGGTGCACCCGGGCGGGCCAGCTGTGGTCGCCGGGGGCACGCCGCCGTGCTGTCGTGGGCCGCATGAAGACCTCACGCGCGGCCCGGGTGGCCGTCACGACCGCGACCACCGTCCTCCTCGCCGCCGCCGTCGCGGCCCCCACCGCCTCGGCGGCGGGAGCCGCCCGGCGCGACGTCACCGCGGCCACCTGCCGGGCCGCGGGCGGCCACGTCGAGGGCAGCGGCTACTGCGTGGACGCGAGCGGCGAGGACGCCTGGGGTGCGGAGATCGACGGCCAGGCGGTCAATCCGAACCCGCGCCCCGGGTTCGAGTGAGGCGGGCCCGCCGTACTCGGCTCGGGACCAGACTCAGGGCACCGGCCGGAGCGTCACCGGGGCCGGGGTGAGCGAGCGCAGCACCAGGTCGATCCGCACCCTGGCGGCGCCCGCCCGGTGGAGGGCGGCGGAGACCGCCCGCAGCTCCTCCGGGCCGGTGCAGACGAGGCGGAGCTCCAGGTCGGCGTCCCCGGCGAGGGCGAGGCCGCTCCGGACGGCCGGGAACTCCGCCGCCAGCCGGTCGAAGTCCAGCGGGACGGGCCCGTGGCTGATCCGGGCGATGGCGTGCAGCGCCCGGGTCCGCTCGGGGCGTCCCGGAGCGGGTTCGCCCCCGTCCGCGACGAGGCGGAGCGGGGCCGTCACCGGTGCTGGAGGTGGGCGGTCGGGGCCGGGGAGGGGGCCGCGCCGGGGGTGGCGCCGACTGCGGCGGGGGTGGTGACGGGCGGGGCGACCAGTCCCGGGTCGAGCACCAGGGTGTCGACGCCGAGCGGCCTGGTCAGGTTGCGCAGGGCGGCCTCGCCGAGCTCGGTGTAGGCCTGGTCCGGCCCGAGCAGGGCGGTGAGGGCCTCGGGGCTGGAGAAGCCGACCGCGCAGCGGACGCCGTTGCGCATGCGGAAGAGGCGGAGGGCGGCGGTGCTTCCGGTGCCGGTGGTGGTGACCGGAACGTGCCAGACGACGCAGGCCATGCGGATGCTCCCGAGTGGGGTGGTGGTTGCTGCCGGAACTGCTTGGCTCGACGCTAGGCCGGGTCCTGCCGGACATCGCCGGTCCTGACGCAGCGTTGACCGAATGGGGTGGTGCGTTGACGCACTCCTGACACCCGGCTCACCCGATTGGACTACACCAGTTCCGCATCGGCCCGAACTCGGCCCGAACGGTGTCGTACAACCGTCCCAACCCCGCCCGTCCCGTACGGCCCGGGAACGCTCCGCTTGCCGTGCGCCGCGCCCAGGACCACGGTGGATCCGGCCCCCGGTGCGCCCCGCGCGGGCCCCGCGGCGCGCTCCTCGCGGGCCTCCGGATCCGACCGGCGCGCGCTCCGGGGCGGGGGGAGGTGGAGAGTGGGGCCCGGGACGAGATATCTTGACGTCAAGACGTTGGAGACGTGAAGCGGAGTACCGATGACTGACTCGACCATCATCTATACGCACACCGACGAGGCTCCGGCCCTGGCGACCTACTCGTTCCTGCCGGTGGTCCAGGCGTACGCCTCGACGGCGGGCGTCCGGGTGGAGACCCGTGACATCTCCCTGGCCGGGCGGATCATCGCCAGCTTCCCGGAGCGTCTGACCGAGGCCCAGCGGATCGGCGACGCCCTGGCCGAGCTCGGTGAGCTCGCCAAGACCCCGAGCGCCAACATCATCAAGCTGCCGAACGTCTCGGCCTCCGTGCCGCAGCTGAAGGCCGCCATCGCCGAGCTGCAGGCCCAGGGCTACGCCCTGCCGGACTACCCGGACGACCCGCACACCGACGAGGACAAGGACGTTCGCGTCCGCTACGACAAGATCAAGGGCAGCGCCGTCAACCCGGTCCTGCGCGAGGGCAACTCGGACCGCCGCGCCCCGCTGTCGGTCAAGAACTACGCCAAGACCCACCCGCACCGGATGGGTGCCTGGACCGCCGAGTCCAAGACCAACGTCGCCACCATGGGCGAGAACGACTTCCGCTCCACCGAGAAGTCCGCCGTGGTCGCCGCCGACGGCGCCCTGCGCATCGAGCTGGTCGGCCAGGACGGCACCACCACCGTGCTGCGCGAGAAGGTCCCGGTGCTGGCCGGCGAGGTCGTCGACGCCTCCGTGATGCGCGCCGCCGCCCTGAACGACTTCCTGGCCGCCCAGGTCGCCCGCGCCAAGGCCGAGGGCGTGCTGTTCTCGGTGCACCTCAAGGCCACCATGATGAAGGTCTCCGACCCGATCATCTTCGGCCACGTGGTCCGCGCCTTCTTCCCGCAGACCTTCGCCCGCTTCGGCGACGCGCTGGTCGCCGCCGGCCTGAACCCGAACAACGGCCTCGGCGGCATCCTGGCCGGCCTCGACGCGCTGGAGAACGGCGCCGAGATCAAGGCCTCCTTCGAGGCCGAGCTGGCCGAGGGCCCGGCCCTGGCCATGGTCGACTCCGACAAGGGCATCACCAACCTGCACGTGCCGAGCGACGTCATCGTCGACGCCTCGATGCCGGCCATGATCCGCACCTCCGGCCACATGTGGGGCCCGGACGGCCAGGAGGCCGACACCCTCGCGGTGCTCCCGGACAGCAGCTACTCCGGCGTGTACCAGGCCGTCATCGACGACTGCCGCGCCCACGGCGCCCTGAACCCGGCCACCATCGGCTCGGTTCCGAACGTCGGCCTGATGGCCCAGAAGGCCGAGGAGTACGGCTCCCACGACAAGACCTTCGAGATCGCGGCCGCCGGCACCGTCCGCCTGGTCGACGCCGAGGGCAACGTCGTGCTGGAGCAGGCCGTCCAGCCGGGCGACATCTTCCGCGCCTGCCAGACCAAGGACCTGCCGATCCAGGACTGGGTCAAGCTGGCCGTCACCCGCGCCCGCGCCACCGGCGACCCGGCCGTGTTCTGGCTGGACGCCGAGCGCGCCCACGACGCCGTGCTGATCGAGAAGGTCAAGGCGTACCTGCCGCAGCACGACACCACCGGCCTGCAAATCGAGATCATGTCCCCGGTCGAGGCCACCAAGTTCTCGCTCGAGCGCATCCGCCGCGGCGAGAACACCATCTCGGTCACCGGCAACGTGCTGCGCGACTACCTGACCGACCTCTTCCCGATCCTGGAGCTGGGCACCAGCGCCAAGATGCTGTCGGTCGTCCCGCTGATGGCGGGCGGCGGCCTGTTCGAGACCGGCGCCGGCGGCTCCGCCCCGAAGCACGTCCAGCAGCTGGTCAAGGAGAACTACCTGCGCTGGGACAGCCTGGGTGAGTTCTTCGCGCTGGCCGCCAGCTTCGAGCACCTGGCCTCCACCACGGACAACCCCCGCGCCCAGGTGCTGGCCGACACCCTGGACCGTGCCACCGGCACCTTCCTCAACGAGGACAAGTCGCCGAGCCGCCGCCTCGGTGGCATCGACAACCGCGGCAGCCACTTCTACCTGGCCATGTACTGGGCCCAGGAGCTGGCCAAGCAGACCGCCGACGCCGAGCTGGCCCAGGCCTTCGACGCGCTGGCCAAGGCGCTGACCGAGCAGGAGAAGGCCATCGTGGACGAGCTGATCGCCGTCCAGGGCTCGGCCGTCGACCTCGGTGGCTACTACCAGCCGGACCCGGCCAAGGCCGCGGCCGTGATGCGCCCGTCGAAGACCTTCAACGAGGCGATCGCCAACCTCGGCTGACGCCGGTCGGGTTGACGTACCGGGAGGCCCCCGGGTCCGCTGCGGCGGGCCCGGGGGCCTCTCCGCGTGTCAGGCCGCCGCGGGGGGCCGGGGCGGGCCGGGCGGCCGGATCCCACGGCCCGGTCAGGCCAGGCCGAGCACCACTCCCGTCCCGGTCAGCAGCAGGAGGGCGGCGCCGTTGGCCCGCGGCAGCGCGAGCGCCGTGCCGACCGCCTCGCGCAGCAGCTGGTACGGGCCGTGGGCGAGCGGCCCGTCCGCGCCGAGCGTCCGGGCGGGGGCGCCGGCCCGGTGGGCGGCCAGGGCGGAGCGGACGGTGTGGAAGCCGCTGGTGACGACGACGCAGCGGTAGCCGGGCTGCTCGGCGGCCATCAGCTCGGCGCTGAACCGCAGGTTCTCGGCGGTGTTCACGGCCCGCTCCTCGCGCCGGATCCGCTCGGCCGGGACGCCCCGGGCGAGCAGGTAGCGGGCCATCGCACCGGCCTCGGTGCACTCCTCGTGCGGGCCCTTGCCGCCGGTCACCAGCAGCAGCGGCGCGTGCCCGGCGGCCTCCTCGGCGGCGAAACGTTCCAGCGCGGCGTCCAGCCGGGCCGCCAGGGTCGGCGCGGGCTCGCAGCCGTTCAGCGCGGCCCCCAGGACCACCAGGTAGTCGGCCCCGGCGGGCACCGGGCGGCGGCGCTGGAACAGCGCGCAGCCGAGGAAGCCGAGCAGCCAGAGCAGGGCGTACCCGCCGAGCAGGACGGCGAGGAGGAACAGGGCGTGCATACCCCTCGAACGCCTCCGGTGGAACGACCGTTCCACACCATGACGGGAGCTGTATGACGAAGCCCACGTCCTCCGGGGAGGGCGTGGGCTTCGGGGTGCTTGGGCGGCGAAGGGGGGAATGGGTCCTGGGCTCAGCCGGCGTCGGTGGCCGGGAGGACGGGGGCGGCCGCCGGGGCGGCGGGGCCGGCGGCGGGGCCGGCGGCGGGGCGCTGGCCCTTCTTGTGCAGCGAGGCCAGGTAGGCGTTGTACGCCTCCAGTTCGGCGTCGCCGCTGCGCTCCTCGGCGCGGTCCCGGCGGCGGGCCTGCCGCTGCTCGGAGCCCATCCACTGGTAGACCAGCGCGATCAGCACGATCGCGGTCGGGATCTCGCCGAACGCCCAGGTGATGCCGCCGGCCAGCTTCTGGTCCTCCAGGAGGTCCGTCCCGGGTGGTGAGCCCTGGACGGTGAAGGTGGTCACCAGCGGGTGGCTGGCCATCATCACCGCCACGCCGAAGAAGGCGTGGAACGGCATCCCCATGAACAGTTCGATGATCCGCATCACGTGGCCGGGGCGGTGCGGGCCCGGGTCCACGCCCATGATCGGCCAGAAGAAGGTCAGACCGGTCATGAGGAAGTGCACCATCATGAAGATGTGCCCGAGGCGGTACTGCATCAGGAAGTCGAACGCCGGGGTGAAGTAGACCCCGTACAGGCTCGCGATGAACATCGGGATGGTGAACGCCGGGTGCGAGATCACCCGGACGTAGCGGCTGTGCAGCAGCGCCACCAGCAGCTCGCGCGGACCGCGCGGCCGGCCCTTGCCCGCCGGGCGCAGGGCGCGCAGCGCCAGCGTGATCGGGGCGCCGAGCAGCAGCAGGATCGGCGTCAGCATGGACAGCACCATGTGCTGGATCATGTGGGCGCTGAACAGCACCATGCCGTAGTCGTTCAGCCCGCTGCAGGTGACCAGCAGCAGGCTGGCGACGCCCGCGACCCAGCCGACGACCCGGCCGATCGGCCAGCGGTCCCCGCGCCGGTACAGCCGGACCACACCGGTCAGGTACAGCGCCAGCGCGACCAGGCCGCCGAGCAGGAACACCCAGTCCGGGGACCAGGTCCACACGTTCGAGAGGCTGAACGGGCCTAGCGGGGTCATCCCTCCGTGGTGGTGCATTCCTGACATTCCGTCGCCCATCGGCGGGTCCCGCTTTCCGTCCTGGTGGCCCCCGGTGGGGTCCGGTTCGCCCGTTTTGCTTGGCATACAGCCTAGGTGGGCCTTACCCCGGGCGTGCCGCCGCCCCCACCGTACGGGTGGACGGCCGGTCGGCGGGGCACCGGCCGGCCCGGTCCGCGGACCGGGCCGACCGGTGCCCTAGACTGACCGGCCGGTCGGCAGGGAGGAGCCAGTCATGGCGGCGGCACAGCGGCCCGGGGCGCGGACGGCGGTCGCGCTCACCGGGGCCACCGGGTTCATCGGCTCGGCCGTGCGGGAGGCCCTCGCGGCCCGCGGTGTCCCGGTGCGGGCCCTGGTGCGCGGGGAGCCCGTCGCGGACGGGCACACCGACTGGGTGCCCGGCGACCTCGCCGACCGGGCCGCGCTGGACGGGCTCTGCTCGGGCGCCGGGGTGCTGCTCCACCTCGCCTCCCGGGTCGCCGGCGGCGCCGAGGAGTGCGCGGCCGTGAACGACCGCGGCACGGCGGCCGTGCTGGCGGCGGCCACCCGGGCCGGGATCCGGCGGATCGTCCACCTGTCGACCACCGCCGTGTACGGCGAGGGCCCGCACGCGGGCATCGACGTCGACGAGGTGCCCGCCGCGCCGGTGTCCGAGGCCAGCCGCACCCGGCTGCTCGGCGAGGGCCACGCCCTGGCGGCCGGCGCCGCGGTGCTGCGGCCCGCGCTGGTCGTCGGGACCGGTGACCGCTGGGTGGTGCCCGCTCTGGCCGAGCTGGCCCGCAGGGTCCCCGGCCGCTGGGCGGGCGGCGAGGCCCGGCTCTCCCTGGTGGACCGGGCCGACCTGGCCCGGCTGATCGCCGGGCTGGCCCTGGACGCCCCGGCCCCGGTGGCGGGCGTCCACCACGCGGCCCACCCGGAGCCGGTCCGCGGCGGCGACCTGCTCGACGCCCTCGCCGGGCTCGGCCTGCTGCCCGCCCAGGACGGACCGGCGCTGCCCTGGCAGGAGTGCCGCCGCCGGCTCGCCGCCACGCCCGGGCGGGTCTCCGAGCGGCAGTTCGCCATGGTCGCCCGCGACCACTGGTACCGCAGCGACGGGATCTGGCGCCTCGCCGCCTGCCCGGCCGGCCCGGGCCCGCTGACCCGCCTCGCCGGGGCGGCGCCCTGGTACCGGACGGTGTTGGGGCTCTAGCCCGGCAATCGGCGGGCCCGCGGCGGGCGGGGGCCCGCCCGGGAAACCAGTTGAATCTGACGCCGGTGTCAGGTCCTACCTTCGAGGCGCGGCGAACGCCGCGTCCGTTGACAGGGGGAAGAACGATGAGCAGTGACCTGACCGGCAAGGTGGCCCTGGTGACCGGCGGCAGCCGCGGTATCGGTGCGGCGGTGGCCAAGCGGCTGGCGGCCGAGGGGGCGGCGGTGGCGGTGACGTACGTCCGGGCGGAGGACCAGGCCCAGGCGGTCGTCAAGGAGATCGAGGCGGCGGGCGGCCGGGCGGTGGCGATCCGCGCCGACCTGGTCGAGGCGGACGCCGCCGCCCGGGCGGTGGAGGAGACGGTCCGGCAGCTGGGCGGGATCGACGTCCTGGTGAACAACGCGGGCTTCCTCACCTACGGACCGCTCGCCGAGGTGACGGTCGAGGAGATCGACCGGGTGCTCGCCGTCGACGTCCGGTCGGTGTTCCTGGCCGCCCAGGCGGCGGCCCGGCACATGGGCGACGGCGGGCGGATCATCAGCATCGGCTCCTGCTTCAACGGGCGGGTCCCGGGCGCGAACTTCGTCCTCCAGGCGACGGCCAAGACCGCGCTCACCGGCCTGACCAAGGGCCTGGCCCGGGAGCTCGGCCCGCGCGGGATCACCGTCACCGTCGTCGACCCGGGCCCGATCGACACCGACATGAACCCGGCCGACGGCGACTCCGCGGGCTTCCAGCGCTCGCTCACCGCGCTGGACCGCTTCGGCGAGGCCGAGGACATCGCCGCCGCCGTCGCGTTCCTGGCCGGCCCCGGCGGCCGCTACGTCACCGGCACCGCCCTCGCGGTGGACGGCGGCTACACGGCCTGAGTGAACAGCCGGTGCGGGGGAGGGCGGTGGTGGTCCGCCGTCCCCCGCGGCCGGGGATGATCATGGGGTGATCCTTGGTAGCGTCGGTCACGGTGCCGCTCAACTGCGGCGCAGCACCATCGACATGAGAGAGCATCACATGGCCCCCAGGACCATCCGTCGAGCCGTCATCCCCGCCGCCGGGCTCGGCTCCCGCCTGCTGCCGCTGACCAAGGCCACCCCGAAGGAGATGCTGCCGGTCGGTGACAAGCCGGTGATCGAGCACACCGTGCGCGAGCTGATCGAGAGCGGCATCACCGACATCACCATCGTCGTCAACGGCGACAAGGGCCTGATCCAGGAGCACTTCCGCCCCAATCCGGTGCTGGTCGAGCAGCTGCGCCGGGACGGCAAGGCGGCGTTCGCGGACGCGGTCGAGGAGGTCGGGGAGCTGTCCCGCAAGGGGCACATCAGCTACCTGTACCAGCACGGCCCGTACGGCAACGGCACCCCGGTGCTCAACGCCGCCCGGCACTTCGGGGACGAGCCGTGCCTGGTGCTGTGGCCGGACGACGTGTTCGTCGCCGAGGTGCCCCGCGCGCAGCAGCTGATCCGGGCGTTCGAGCAGACCAACGCGCCGGTGCTCGCGCTGATGCCGATGGCGCCCGAGGACTCCTACCGCTACGGCGTGCCGGTGGTGAAGGAGGACCTCGGCGGCGGGTCGCTGCGGATCACCGGCCTGGTCGAGAAGCCCAAGCCGGCCGACGCCCCCTCCGGGTACGCCGCCATCGGCGGGTACGTCATCACCCCCGGCATCGTCGACGAGCTGCGCGAACTCACCCGCCGCTGGCACGAGAAGCCCGAGGACGAGGTCTACCTGACCGACGCCATCAACGCCTACGCGGCCCGCCGCGCCGTCTACGGGCAGGTCATCGCCGGCACCTGGTACGACACCGGCAACCCCGCCGCCTACCTGCGCGCCCAGTTCGCGGCCGCGCTCGCCAACCCGGAGTTCGGCGGCGAGCTGCGCCGGCTGGCCGCCGAGCTCGCACCGGCGGAGTAGCCGTCGGTCCGTCCGGCCGGTGCGGCCCCCGGGTCGCCCCCGGGGTCAGCTGCGGTCGTGGTCGCCGGTGGCGCCGTCGGTGAGTTCGCGCAGGATGTCCAGGTGCCCGGCGTGCCGGGCGGTCTCGGTGGTCATGTGGATGAGCACCCAGCGCAGCGAGACCGTCCGGCCCGTCCAGGAGGTGCCGGTGGACTCCAGGTCGAGCTCCTCGATCACCTCGTCGGCGGCGGCCCGGGCGCGGGCGTAGAAGGCCAGCACGTCCGCCGTCGACTCGTGCGGCTCGATCCGCAGGTCGGAGCTGTCGTCGGCGTCGATGTCGAAGGGCAGCGGCCCGGTCTCCCGGCCGAAGGTCTCCCGGAACCAGCCGAGTTCGGCGCCGCCGAGGTGCTTGACCAGGCCCAGCAGGTTCGTCCCCGAGGGCGTCAGCGGCCGGCGCAGCTGCTCGTCGTCCAGGCCCTGGAGCTTCCACACCACCGCGTCGCGGTGCCGGTCCAGGGCCGCGTGCAGGCTTTCCTTCTCACCGCCGGTGAACGGCACGATCTTGACCATGTGCGAGACGGTAGCAGAGCCACCTCTCCGGTGCGGGCGCGGAGTTCACGACCGCCGACCGCCGCTGGTGCGCCACTGCGCCCCCGGCAAAGTGCCGGACGGCGTTGACGCCCGGTGTCGGCGGGGCGGAGCGTGAAGCCCGGCACCTGCCACCCCTGTCCGGCACCACGGAAGAGGAACCCGTCATGCGTCGAAGAACCCTGGCCGTCTGCGCCGCCGCCCTCGCCGTCCTCCTCGGGTGCGCGGGCACTGCCGCCGCCGCCCCGGTCGCGCACCCCGCTCCGGCGGCCGCCGCCGCCCCGCACTCCAAGCCCGCCGCCAACCCGCCCTTCGGGGCGCAGACGCGGATCGCGCTGTACGCCCCCGTCCCGGCTGGTTGGGCAGTGATCAGCCGGAACTATGCGAACCAGGACAAGCTCATCGAGTACCTCGGCGGAGCCCCCTTCGGGGCCAGGGTCGCGGTGCTCGCCAACCAGGGACTGCCGGCCGGCTGGGTGCTCGTCGGCGGCCTGCTCGACGGCCAGACTGCGGTGGTGAGCTACCTCGGCGGCGCCCCGCACGGCACGACGGTCATCGCCTACGTGGAGATCCTGATGCCGGGCGGCCGCATCATCGGCTACCCCGTCCCGGCCGGCTGGCGGATCCAGTCCACCGTCACCCGGAGCGACGGCACCTACCGGGTCCTGCTCTTCCCCTGAGCCGGGTCGCCAAGTTGACGCATCGTCAACTCCAGCTGCACTGAGGCCCGTTAGCACGACGGCCCCCGGACCGCGTGGTGCGGTCCGGGGGCCGGGTGTCGGCCGGTGGGCCGGGGGAGGGGCGGCGGTCAGAGGACCGTCTCGGCCTCCTGGTAGCGCTCCTGCGGGACGGTCTTCAGCTCGGCGACGGCCTCGGCCAGCGGCACCAGGTTGATGTTGGTGCCCTGCAGCGCGGTGATGTGCCCGAAGGCGCCCTTGTGGACGGCCTCGACGGCGTGCCAGCCGAAGCGGGTGGCGAGCACCCGGTCGTAGGCGGTGGGGGTGCCGCCGCGCTGGGTGTGGCCGAGGATCACCGGGCGGGCCTCCTTGCCGAGCCGGTGCTCCAGCTCGCGGGAGAGCTGGGTGGCGATGCCGGTGAAGCGCTCGTGGCCGTAGATGTCCTTGGTGCCCTCCTCCCAGTGCATGGTGCCGGGCTCGGGCTTGGCACCCTCGGCGCAGACCACGATGGCGAACTTCTTCTGCCGGTCGAAGCGCTCGCGGACGACGGCGGTGAGCTTCTCGATGTGGAACGGGCGCTCCGGCACGACGATGGCGTGCGCGCCGGCCGCCATGCCGGCGTTCAGCGCGATCCAGCCGGTGTGCCGGCCCATGACCTCGACGACCATGACCCGCTGGTGGGACTCGGCGGTGGTCTTCAGCCGGTCCAGGGCCTCGGTGGCGACCGAGACGGCGGTGTCGAAGCCGAAGGTCACGTCGGTGGCGGCGATGTCGTTGTCGATGGTCTTGGGCACGCCGACGATCGGCAGGCCCGCGTCGCTCATCAGCTTGGCGGCCTTGAGGGTGCCCTCGCCGCCGATCGGGATGACGGCGTCCAGGCCGAGGTCGGCGCAGTACTTCTTGGCCCGCTCGACGCCGTCCCGCAGGTGGCTCGGCTGCACCCGGGAGGACCCGAGGATGGTGCCGCCCTGGGCCAGGATGCCGCTCACCGAGTCCAGGGTCAGGGGGCGGTGGTGCCCCTCGAGGAAACCGCGCCAACCGTCCTCGAACCCGATGATCTCGTCTCCGTGGTCGACCACCCCCCGGTGGACCACGGAACGGATCACCGCGTTCAGTCCGGGGCAGTCACCGCCGCTGGTCAGCACTCCGATACGCATTAGCTTTGCAACTCCCGAGCAGAACCGAGGAACGGCCGGACTACAGGCTGGGACGACGAGCCGTCACCCGTGACGCGGCGTTCCTCCCACCGGGGTGGCGGGGAGGTGGCCGCGGGGTGATGGACCGGCCGATCCGGACAGAACGTCCGAAATCGGCCGCGAAGTCGAGCATACGGCCCCTGGTCCGGCCGGGCAGGAGCCGACGCGGGAGCGGCGCCGTCGGCGCCCCCGCGCGGAATTGCAGCCTGCTGCCGAGGAGGGTGTGCAGCCGGCAGCCCCATTGTCGTACGTCCGGGGCCGCCCGCGGGCCGGGTGACCGCATCGCGGGCACCCGGGCGGGGCGTACCGGTGAGTACTACGCGGGGCGCGTCGTGGCGGCGATGCGCTCGGCGCGCAGCGCGTCGTACCAGGTGGTGTCGGCCGGCGGCAGGGCGTTGACGTCCAGCGCCAGCCTGATCAGCAGGTCCGCCACGGCGGGGTTGCGGGCCAGCACCGGGCCGTGCAGGTAGGTGCCGAAGACGGTGTCCCGCCAGGCGCCCTCGGTGCCGTCGCCGGTGCCGTTGCCGCGGCCGACCGTGACGTTCGCGAACGGCTGGACGCCCTGGCCGAGGTGGGTGACGCCCTGGTGGTTCTCGAAGCCGGTCAGCTGCGGCAGGCCGAGCCGCGGGTCCACGTCGGCGAGCACGTCGCCGACGCAGCGGGCGCCCTCGCCGCGGGTGGTCCAGACGTCGAGCAGGCCCAGGCCGGGCTCGCGCTCGCCGAGGTCGTTGATGAACTCGTGGCCCATGATCTGGAAGCCGGCGCAGACGCCGAAGATGATCGCGCCGTTCTCGGAGGCCCGCACCAGGCCGCTGTCGGCGCGCAGCCGCTCGGCGGCCAGGCGCTGGGGGCGGTCCTCGCCGCCGCCGATCAGGTAGATGTCCCCGCTGGTGGGGATCGCCTGGTCGGAGCGGACGTCGATCCGGGTCACGTTGAGATGGCGCTGGCGGGCCCGGCGCTCCACGACCAGGGCGTTGCCGCGGTCGCCGTAGGTGCTGAGCAGGTCCGGGTAGACCCAGACCACGCGCAGGCTGCTCTCACTCATCCTCGAAGGCCTTCCGTCACGAAAAGACTGGTGTGCGGGCGCGGCATCAGCCGGCCACGACCTTCCGCAGCTGCTGGAAGGCGGTGTAGTTGGCGATGGCCTCGATCCGGCCGGGCGGGGCCATCCGGACGGCCTGCTCCAGGGTGTCCACCACGTGGAACTGCAGCCCGGCGACCTCCAGGCGGACGGCCAGGTCCAGCTTGCGCTGGCCCATCACGAAGATCGGGTGCCCGGCGAGGCGCTCGTAGTCGACGTCCCACAGCCAGGAGGTGTCGGTGCCGTCGGCGTCGAGGGCGTTGACCGAGAGGATCACCGGGGCCGGCGGGCCGTCGATCAGCGAGAAGGTCTCCAGCCAGCCGGCCGGGTTCTTGGCGAGCAGCAGCCGGATGTCCCGGCCCTGGTACTGCACCACGTCGTAGCGGCCGGCCACGGCGGACACCGAGCGCATCCGCTCCAGGGCGACCTGCGGGGAGACGCCGAACACGGCGGCGACGGCGGCCGAACTGGTGGCGTTGGCCAGGTTGGCGCGGCCGGGCAGCTGGAGCTGGATCGGCCAGGCGCCGCGCTGGGGGTCGATCACGTGGGTGCCCTGGAGCGCCCAGTGCGGGTTGGGGCGCCGGAAGCCGCAGTCCTGGCAGAACCAGTCGTCGCCGGGGCGCTGCATCACACCGCCGCACGCGGGGCAGGACCAGGCGTCCTCCTTCCAGGCCTGTCCGGCGGCCACCCAGACCACCTTCTTGCAGGAGGAGGCGGCCCAGGTCACCAGCGGGTCGTCGGCGTTGGCGATGACCACGGCCTCGGTGTCCTGGAGGCCCTCGCGCCACTTCTCCGCCATCATGCGGGTCTCGGCGGCGCGGTCGAGCTGGTCGCGGGAGAGGTTGAGCAGGGCGATCGCCTTGGGGTGGGTGTCGCGGGCGACCGTCGCCAGGTACTTCTCGTCGACCTCGATCACGCCGAAGCGGGCGTCCGTGCCGCCGGCCAGGGCGGAGGTGATGCCGGCCGGCATGTTGGCGCCCAGGGCGTTGGAGACCACCGGGCCGGCGGCACGCAGCGCCTCGGCGATCAGGCGGGTGGTGGTGGTCTTGCCGTTGGTGGCGCTGACCAGGACGACGTCGAGGTGGTCGGCCAGGGTGGCGAGCAGGTCGGGGTCGAGCCTGAGGGCGACCTTGCCGCCGATCACCGAGCCGCTTCCGCGACCGGCCTTACGGGACACGGCGGCGGCGACCTTGCCGGCCGTGACCGCGATCTTGGCGCGGGCCGGCAGCGAGGCGTCGCGTGCGCCTGTGGGCTCCGATTCGGTGCCTGCCATGCTCAGTGGTTCCTCCTTGCTGCGGCACCACCCGCTGGCCGGATAACGGGCCGTCGGGCGGCGGGGACGGGGCCAGCCTACCGACTCCGTAGCCCGGCCGGACGATCCGGACCCCATGCCGCCTGCTGCGACGACGTGGCGGGGGCTGCTGACGGCCCGTCAAGGAGGGCGGTGTACGGAGGGACCGCTGGTCCCCGGCGGGATGCTCCGCCGCGGCCCCGGGCTCCTCGGGCACCCGGTAAGGATGTGGTGAAGAGATGTGATGAAGAAACGATCAGCGGCCCGGAGCGGGCGCTGAGGCGGCGGCGGGCGCGGCTCCGGCGGCCAGGGTGGCGGTGATCACCAGGGTGCCGTCCTCGCAGTGGAAGTCCAGCGGCGCCGCCAGCCGGCGCATCGCGGCGATCAGCCCGGTGTTGGCGGCCTGGGTCACCGCGTACACCGTGCCGATCCCGGCCGCCCGGGCCGCCGCGGTCAGCCGCCGGAGCAGGGCCAGGCCCAGCCCCTGCCGCTGCCAGGCGTCCTCGACCAGCACGGCCAGCTCCGCCTCGTCCTCGTCCCACATCAGGTGCCCGAGGGCGACGACCCGCCCGTCGGGGGCGACCGCCACCAGGCTGCGGCCGTGCCGGGGGTCCAGCAGGTGGTCCAGGTAGCGGTCGGCGTCGCGGACCGGGCCGTGGTAGCGCAGCCGCAGCGAGGCGGGGGAGCAGCGGCCGTGCAGCGCCAGGACCGCCGCCTTGTCGGCGGGGTCGGCCGGGCGCAGCAAGAGCTCGGTCCCGTCCGGCAGGGACAGCCGGGACACCTCCTGGGACCGGGCGGCCGGCAGCGGGTGCGAACGGGGCTGGCGGTGCGGGCCGCCGGTGGGCGCGGGCAGCCGGGCGGCCTGCCCGTCGGGCGGTGCGCACCGGTGCTTCGACCTGCGGAAGGGCCGGTGCCAGAGCCGTTCGAGGCGGGTGCGGGATGCCGTCATGGGCTCGACGCTACCGACGGCTCGCTTCCGGCCGGTTACGTGATCGTGAACGCACGAATGCCCGGGGGTGCGCGGGCGTCCCACCGGGACGAACCCGTCACAGGTCCAGACCGGTGCCTCATGCGGCCGGGACGGCGGGCGGCCGACGGTGGAGTCCATGCCCGGCGCTCCTGGTGAGCAGGTCCGCCGGGGCCCGTACGTCCACGCACCGAAGGCTCTCCCATGCGCAACACCGACCTCTCCACCGCCGCCACCGTCTCCGCCACCGCCCCCGGCGGCACCCCCGTCAGCCGCCTCCCGCACGCCCGCCGGGCGCCCGTCGGCACCTCCCTCACCGGGCTGCTGGACCAGCAGGCCCGCACCCGGCCGGAGTCCCCGGCCGTGGTCGGCGAGGGCGGCCGCCTCACCTTCCTGGAGCTGTCCGAGCGGGCCCGCGGCCTGGCCGCGGAGCTGCGCGCGCTGGGTGCCGGGGCGGACGACTGCGTGGGCCTGTACGTCGAGCCCTCGGTGGAGCTGGTCGCCGGGGCCTGGGGCGTCCTGTACGCCGGGGCCGGCTACCTGCCGCTGTCGCCCGAGTACCCCGAGGACCGGCTCCGCTACATGATCGAGGACAGCGGCACCCGGATCGTCCTCACCCAGCGGCACCTGCGCGGGCGGCTGGCCGCGCTGGTCCCGGCCGGCACCGCGATCCTCACCGTCGAGGAGGTGCCGGCGGCCCACGGGCGGTCCGAGGAGGGGGCGCGGCCGGAGTCGCTGGCCTACGTGATCTACACCTCCGGCAGCACCGGCCGCCCCAAGGGCGTGCAGATCGAGCACCGCGCGGTGGTCTCCCAGCTGCGCTGGCTGCACACCGCCGGGCACCTCGACCCCGAGGTCACCGTGCTGCAGAAGACCCCGATGAGCTTCGACGCCGCCCAGTGGGAGATCCTCGCCCCGGCCGTCGGCGCCCGGGTGGTGGCCGGCACGCCCGGCCTCTACCGGGACCCGGAGGCGCTGGTCGCCGCCGTGCGCCGGTACGGCGTGACCGCCCTGCAGTGCGTGCCGACCCTGCTCCAGGCCCTGCTGGAGACCGAGGGCTTCACCGACTGCACCGGCCTGACCGGCCTGTTCTCCGGCGGCGAGGCGCTCTCGCTGCGACTGGCCCGCGAACTGACCGCCGCCCTGCCCGGGGCCGCGCTGGTCAACCTGTACGGCCCGACCGAGTGCACCATCAACGCCACCGCGCACCCGGTCGACCCGGCCGCGCTCGGCGACGGCGCCGGCTCGGTGCCGATCGGCCGGCCGGTCGACAACACCCAGTGCTACGTGCTGGACGAGCGGCTGGCCCCGGTCGCCCCCGGGGCGGTGGGCGAGCTGTACATCGGCGGCGTCCAGCTGGCCCGCGGCTACCTGCACCGGCCGGAGCTGACCGCCGAGCGGTTCGTGCCCTCCCCGTTCGCCCCGGCCGAGAAGCTGTACCGCACCGGCGACCTGGTGCACTGGAACCCCGACGGCACCCTCCAGTTCGCCGGCCGGGTCGACAACCAGGTCAAGCTGCGCGGCTACCGGGTCGAGCTGGACGAGATCGCCCGGGCGATCGAGGAGCACACCTGGGTCCGCCGCTCGGCCGCCGTGGTCACCGGCGACGAGCGCACCGGCCACCCGAACCTGGTCGCCTGCGTCGAGCTGAACCCGCGCGAGGCCGCCCTGATGGACCAGGGCAACCACGGCGGCCACCACCAGTCCAAGGCCAGCCGGCTCCAGGTCAGGGCCCAGCTGTCCGACCCCGGGGTGCGGGACCTCGCCCGGCTGGCCGGGCGGGAGAAGGTCGAACTGCCCGGGCGGCGCGAGAGCGAGAGCCAGCGGCGGGCCGTCTTCGCCCGCAAGACCTACCGCTTCTACGACGGCGGCCCGGTCACCCGGGACGACCTCACCGCGCTGCTCGCCCCCCGCCCGGCCGGCCCCTTCGGCCGCGAGCTCGGCCTGCTGAGCTTCCCCGAACTCGGCCGCGTGCTGCGGTGGTTCGGCCAGTTCCACAGCGAGGAGCGGCTGCTGCCCAAGTACGCCTACGCCTCGCCCGGCGCGCTGTACGCGACCCAGCTCTACCTGGAGACCGGCGGCCTGGACGGGCTGGCCGCCGGGCTGTACTACTACCACCCGGTCGAGCACGCCCTGATCCGGATCGGCGACGCCGACGCCCGCCCGGAGCCGTACCTGACGCTGCACTTCTCCGGGAAGACCGGGGCGATCGAGCCGGTGTACAAGAACAACATCCGCGAGGTGCTGGAGTTCGAGACCGGCCACATGCTGGGCGTGCTGGAGGAGGTGCTGCCCGAGTACGGGCTGGAGGTGCGCCCGTACGGCTTCGACCCGGCCGTCCGGCGGCGGCTGGACGTCGCCGAGGAGGACCACTACCTGGGCAGCTTCACCGTCGACCGCAACCGCGGCGCCGCCCCCGAGGAGCACACCGAGCTGTACGTCCAGGCCCACGCCGACCGGGTGGACGGCCTGCCGGCCGGCCTCTACCGCTACGCCGACGGCGGGCTGACCAGGGTCGCGGACGAGGTGGTGGAGCCGCGGCAGGTGATCGCGATCAACCAGGCCGTCTACGCCCGGGCCGCGTTCGGCATCACGGCGGTCAGCCGGGCCGCCGAGGACTGGCTGGAGTACATCGCGCTCGGCACCAAGCTGCACCACCTCCAGCGCAACGGCCTGGGCCTGGGCTTCATGTCCTCCGGCTACAGCTCCAAGTCCGGCCACCCGCTGCCCTCCGCGCGCCGGATCGACGAGATCCTCGCCGCGGCCGGGATCGCCGCCGGGCCCTCGTACTTCTTCCTCGGCGGGAAGGTGAGCGAGGAGCAGATCGGCAGCGAGGGCATGCACGAGGACACCGTGCACATGAAGGGCCCGGCCGAGATCATCAAGGACGAGCTCGCCACCCTGCTGCCCGACTACATGCTGCCCAACCGGGTGCTGATCGTCGACGCCCTGCCGCTCACCGCGAACGGCAAGGTCGACCTCAAGGCGCTGGCCGGCTCCGAGGCCGTCCGCGCGGACGCGGTGCGCGGCGAGTTCGTCGCCCCGGGCAGCGCGCACGAGCGGTGGCTGGCCGAGGCCTGGGGGCAGGCGCTGAAGTACGAGGAGGTCTCGGTGACCGACGAGTTCTTCGCGGCCGGCGGCAACTCGCTGACCGCCGTCGCGCTGGTCAACCGGATCAACCGGGAGTTCGGCACCTCGCTGCCGCTGCAGGTGGTCTTCGAG
This sequence comes from Kitasatospora sp. NPDC058162, assembly GCF_042884005.1. Classification (NCBI taxonomy): domain Bacteria; kingdom Bacillati; phylum Actinomycetota; class Actinomycetes; order Kitasatosporales; family Streptomycetaceae; genus Kitasatospora; species Kitasatospora sp. NPDC058162. Next base: position 30,761 of record NZ_JBHVUS010000024.1, on the reverse strand, counting down.
TGCCCCAAGCTGGCGGACCTGGCGGCCCGGATATCGGCCTCGGTCTCCGGTGCGGCCGCGGCCCCGGGCGCGGACGGCGCGGCGGCCTCGCGGCTGGTGCCGCTGCAGCCGGGGGAGCAGGGCCGGCCGGTGTTCTGCTGGCCCGGGCTGGGCGGCTACCCGATGAACCTGCGGCCGCTCGGCCGGGAGGCGAGCGACGGCCGCGCCTTCTACGGCGTCCAGGCGCACGGCATCAACGAGGGCGAGACGCCGTACGCCACCATCCGGGAGACGGCCGCCGCCGACGTCGCCGAACTGCGGCGGGTGCAGCCAGAGGGCCCGTACACGCTGTGGGGCTACTCCTTCGGCGCCCGGGTCGCCTTCGAGGCGGCCTGGCAGCTGGAGCAGGCCGGCCAGCGGGTGGAGCAGCTGCTGCTGATCTGCCCGGGCAACCCGAAGGTCCGTCAGGCCGACGGGCGGGAGTACGGCCGGGAGTCCTCGTACGCCAACCCCGCGTACCTGACCATCCTGTTCTCGGTGTTCGCCGGTGCGATCAGCGGGCCCGAGCTGGAGCGCTGCCTGGCCGAGACGGTCGACGAGGAGTCGTTCGTCGCCGGAGTGCACCGGATGCTGCCCGAGCTGGGCGAGGAGGTGATCCGCCGGATCACCCGGATCGTCGGCGGGACGTACGAGTTCGAGTACAGCTTCCGCGAGCTGGCCGAGCGGCGGCTGGCGGCGCCGGTGACCGTCTTCAAGGCCGCGGGCGACGACTACTCCTTCATCGAGGGCAGCAGCGGCTACTCGGCCGTCCCGCCCACCGTGGTGGAGCTGGCCGGGGACCACTACGGGGTGCTGAAGGAGCACGGGGTGCTCGAACTGGTCGCCGCCATCCGGGCGGTGGAGCGGATCACCGCGTGACGGCCGGTCGCTGACCCGGACACACTCACGGATGGCCCAGGATCCGTGACCGCGGGAGCCCCTTCGGATAGGGATGGCTCGGCTTTCCGCCGAACCCGTCTCGATCCGAAGGGGCTCCCCCATGCTCGCGAAGAACTCCGCACTGGCCACGGCCTGTTGCGCCCTGCTGCTGGCCGTGCCGCTCGCCCTCGCCCAGTCGGCGGCCGCCGCCGGCAGCGCCACCAGCACCAGCGGCAACAACACCAGCATCAACAGCAGCAGCAACAACGGCCCCAAGACCCCGCAGGAGGCGGCCGCCTGCAAGAGCGTCACCGGCGCGCTGCTCGGCGGCTTCGGCGGCATGCTGGGCAACGCGGTGTGCGTGGTGCAGCCGGCCGACAAGGGCTGAGCGGCCCGCCGACCCGGCGGTTGGGGGGGGGGCGGGGGGGGCGGGGGCGCGCCCCCCCGCCCCCACAGCCCAACGCCCCCCCCCCCCCGCCGGCCGC
>NZ_JBHVUS010000024.1:0-29369 GCF_042884005.1 Kitasatospora sp. NPDC058162 | reverse complement strand
GGGGGGCGCTCCGCCCCCACAGGGGCTGCGCGCCCCGCCTCCCCGGGGGTGCCCGGGGGGGGGCGACCGCCCCCGCCCCACCGCGGAAGCACTGACCGCAAGGCACACCCCCCGGGGCGACCGCCTGGCCCCGTTCCGTGGCGCCGGTCCGGGTGGCGCAGGACGATGGGGGTATGCCCCCGGAGTCGGGGGGCTTCCCCCGTGCCGGAGCGTTCCCGCGTTCCGGGGAATCGGAGTCGGGCCGTGCAGGAGTTCCTGGTCGAGATCACCACCCGGGTGCCCGACGGCACCCCCGCCGAGGAGGTGGACCGCCGCCGCGCCGCCGAGGCGGTGCGCGCCCGCGAGCTGGCGGCTAGCGGTCGGCTGGCCCGGTTGTGGCGGCCGGTGGGCGAGGCGCGCAGCATCGGGATCTGGCGGGCGGCAGACGAGCGGGAGCTGCGGGCGGAGGTGCTGGGCAGCCTGCCGATGTGGCCGTGGATGACGGCCGTGGTCACCGCGCTGGAGCCGCACCCGAACGACCCGGGGGCCGGGGCCTGACGCCCGTGCCGGCCGCGTCCGTGGAGCGCTGAACCGCTCAGGCGATCCGGGTGGGGGTGTCCTCGACGGTGTGGCCGCTGGTGGTGAGCAGCGCGGTGAGCGCGGTGGGGCTCAGCGAGCGGGGGGTGCGGAGGAAGAGCTCGTCGGCGGTGGGGTGGGGGTGCAGGGAGAGCAGGGTGATCCGGTGGTCGGCGAGCGTGGTGTGGGTGTGGGCGAGGGCGGTGGTGCGGACCCGCCAGAGCGTCGTCGGGGGCGGGGCGTGCGGGGACCACCAGGCGTGCAGCAGGGCGACGGCGAGCAGCGCGAGGGCGGAGGTGGCGAGGACCACCGCGCCGTCGGAGCCGTGCAGGATGACCTTCGCGATCAGGTCGGCTGCGGTGATGGAGAGGAAGGCCGCGGCGAGCTCGACGGTGTCGCGGCGCCAGCGGCGGGCACGGTGGACGGAAGGCTTCGAGTGCTCCATGCCCTCCACCGTGCCCGACCGGTGTTTCCTGATCGCGACCCGGCCGTGACTCAGTGGTTAAGGTCGGCCCCGGTGTGTTACGGCAGCAGCGTGCGGGCCGCGGTCCGGACCTCGGCGAGCAGTAGCCGCAGGTCCTCCTCGGTGGTCGCGGCGTTGAGCAGGCAGGCGCGGAGCATCTCGTGCGGGCCGAGCCGGGCGCCGGTGACGAAGACCCGGCCGCGCCGCTGGACGGCGACCGGCAGTTCGCGGTTGAGGGCGTCGCGGCCCGCCTCGTCCAGCCCGGGCGCCCGGTGCCGGAACGCCACGATGGAGGTCTGCACCTCTGCGAGCAGCTCCAACTCCTCGTCTGCCTCGATGAGTTCGCCGAGTCGGCGGGCGAGCGCGGTGCACCGGGCGATGTCCCGGGCGAGGCCGGTGCGGCCGCGGTGGGCGATGGTGGCCCAGACCTTGAGGGCACGGAACGGCCGGGTCTGCTCGGTGCCGTACTCGGAGAACCAGCCGAGCGCGCCGGCCGCCTCGTCGCGCAGGTAGGACGGGACGAGGCTGAAGGTGCCGCGCAGCTCGTCGGTGTCGCGGACCAGCGCGCAGCCGCAGTCCACCGGCACGCCGAGCCACTTGTGCGGGTCGAGGGCGAGCGAGTCGGCGCGCTCCAGGCCCGCGTAGCGGTGGGCGATGGCGGGGTCGAGGCGGCCGAAGGCGCCGTACGCGCCGTCCACGTGCAGCCACAGGCCCTGCTCCTGGCAGAGGTCGGCGAGCGGGTCGAAGGCGTCCACCGCGCCGGTGCCGACGGTGCCGGCCGAGGCGACCACCAGGAAGGGCAGCAGCCCGTCGGCGCGGTCGCGTTCGACGGCGGCGCGCAGCCCGTCCGGGTCGAGGAGCCCGTCCGGGCCGGTGGCGACGGTGCGCAGGTGCCGGCTACCGAGGCCGAGGAGTTCGGCGGCCTTGCGGACGCAGGAGTGGGTCTCGCCGGTGACGTAGCCGACCAGCGGCGGCAGGCCCGCCAGGCCGTCCGCGCGGACGTCGTGGCCGGCCCGGCGGGCGGCGCGGTTGCGGGCGGCGGCGAGGCAGACGATGGTCGCCATCGAGGTGCCGGAGGTGAGCAGTCCGCCGCCGGCCGGGTGGGGGAAGCCGACCAGCTCGGCGATCCAGCGGACCACGGCGCGTTCCAGGTGGACGTCGGCGTGGTCGCCGCCGGCCGAGCTGGGGTTCATCGCGGCGGCGGCGAGGGTGGCGAGCACCCCGGCCGGGGCGGGGGCGGAGTTGACCCAGCCGAAGAAGCGCGGGTTGCCGTTGCCCATGGGGTGGGGGAGGACGTCCTGCCCGATGGCGGTGAGCAGTTCGGTGAGCGGGCGGCCCTCGGCGGGCAGCGGGGCGTCGAGCAGGGCCTGCCGGGCGCTGTCGTCCATCGGCTGCCAGACCGGGCGGGCGGGCAGTTCGGCGAGGTAGTCGGCGACCAGGTCGGCGGCGGCGTGGGCGGCGCCGCGGAAGTCGTCGGTGCTGTGGAGGTCGTCGGTGCTGCGGAAGTCCTCGGAGGTCATGCGGGTGTGCTCCAGGGGCCGGGGGACCGGGGCAGGCGCGGCGTCCTCGGCGCACCGTGATCAGCAGATGCTACGGAACGGGCCCGCGCCGTTGCGGCGCGGGCCCGGAGGGTGGGACGGGGACGATCAACGGCGACGGTCGACGGGGGCGATCAGTCGAGCGAGGCGGAGAGCCCGCTCGCCGAGCGGCAGTAGCCCTGCATCTCCTTGTTGGTGATCTTCGCGCAGAGCCGCCCGGCCGCGCCGCCGTCGGTGTAGTTGACCGTGTAGTAGCTGACCAGCCCCTCCGCGCAGGCCTTGCGCTGCCAGCCGTCGGCGGCGGTGGCGCACTGCTGGGAGGCCCAGTCCTCGCGGTCCAGGTTGTACTTCATGGTCCGGGAGCCGACCCCGCGGCTGCAGTCCACCGCCCCGCCGCTCGCCTTGCCGTTGAGGCACCACTTGAGCGCGTCGGCGTAGACCTCGGGGTGGTTCGGGTAGTCGTGCGAGGACAGGTAGAAGGTCGGGGCGTAGAAGTAGCAGGCGGACTGGAACAGCGAGGGCTGGTCCTTGCACGGGTAGAGCGGGTCCTGGGCGAGCTTGTCGGCGGGCAGGTTGGCCTTGGCCTGCTCGTCCTCCTCGTCCGGGCCGAAGAGCTGCATGAACAGGCCCTCGGAGCAGCGGATCCGGTTCTGGTCGCTGGTGAACTTGTTGCACAGGTCGCGCGCCTTGGCGACGTCCTGCTTGGCGACGAACATGGTGCCGTGGCCGACGCCGTGGATGCACGGGCCGCTGTTCTTGGGGGCGCACAGCTTGAGCAGGTCCACCTCGGGCTGGGCGGAGGCGTTGAGCATCTCCTCGACCGCGCCGTGCAGGTAGCCGGCCGCACAGGTCTCGTGCGGGAAGGAGATGACCTTCTGGAAGTCGGCGTTGAAGCGCTTGACCGCCGCGTGGCCGAGCTCGTGCGCGATCGGGTGGCAGAAGCGCACGGTGTACGGCTTCTCCTTGGTGATCTTGTCGAGGTCGGCGAGGGCGACGCCGGGGTCGGTGGCGTCCATCTCGGCCATCATCTTGTTGCGCAGCGTCGAGCGGGTCCACACCGCCGGGTCGCCGGTCGGGGTGGCGCTCGCGGCGCCGGCCGTGACCGCCTGGCCGCCGGCGCCGGTACCCGCGGCCGGACCGCCGGGGGCCGGGGCGGCGGAGGCCGCGGCGGGCGTCCAGTCGGTGACGGCCACCGAGCCCAGGCCCAGGACGCCCAGGAGCACGGCGGTGAGGATCGCGAAGATTCGCGGCTGCATGACGGGATCCCCCGGCGGATCGAGGTGAACGGTTCGCTCCCATCCTGACGGCAGGGGAGCGGGAATCCGCGTTTTCGCCCGCCATTCGGGAGGTGTCGGCGACGCTACCGCATCGCCGCGCCGCCCCGGCGGGGCGGGCCGGGTCCTGATGATCAAGGGCTGACGGCCGACCCCCCGTTCGGGGTGGTCAACCGTCAGCAGCGGTTTCCGGTTGCCGGAGTTCACTCGAACGGCCCAATGGCCGACCCGGGGAGGAGCGGGACGGACCGGGGCGTCAGAGCTCCAGCGTCACCCGGTGGTCCGTCAGCCAGACGTCGAGGTCCAGCGCCAGGTCGACGCCGAGGCGCACCGACTGCGGGTCGGTGTCCGGGGCGAGCGCGTCGGCCAGCCGCCGCCGGTCCAGCAGCTCCAGGGCCGGGGACTTCCGCTCGTCGACCAGCCGGGCGAGGTCGGCGCGCAGCAGCTGCGGGTAGCGCGGGTCGGCGGTGATCGGGTACGGGCTCTTCACCCGGTCGGCGACCGCGTCCGGCAGCAGGTCCCGGACGGCGGCGCGCAGCAGGCTCTTCTGCCGCCCGTCGACGTTCTTCATCGCCCACGGGGTGTTGAAGACGTACTGGACCAGCCGGTGGTCGCAGAACGGCACCCGCACCTCCAGCCCGGCGGCCCGGCTCATCCGTTCGTTGCGGTCGAGCAGCACGCCCGCGAAACGGGTGAGGTTGAGGTACGAGATCTCGCGCATCCGCCGTTCCGTCGGGTCGGCGGACGCCAGGTGCGGGACTTCGGCGAGCGCCTCCCGGTACTGGGCCCGGCGGTGGCCGGCCAGGTCGAGCTTGCGCACCAGGTCGGCGTCGAGCAGCTGCTCGCGCGGGGCCGAGCCCGGGCCGGCCAGGCCGCCGTCGAGCCGGGCCGCCCACGGGAAGTCGTCGGCGGCGATCGCCGCGGGGTCGTGGTACCAGGGGTAGCCGCCGAACAGCTCGTCCGCGGCCTCGCCGGACAGGGCGACGGCGGCCCGCTCCCGGACGCGGCGGAAGAGCAGTAGCAGCGCGACGTCCAGGTCGGCCAGCCCGCCGGGGAGGCCCCGGGCGCGCAGCACGGCGTGGCTGCGGCGCAGTTCGGTGAGCTCGGCGGCGTCCAGTTCGATCACGCTGTGGTCGGCGCCGACGTGCCGGGCGAGCATCCGGGCGTACGGGCCGTCCGGCGTCGAGCGGGCCGGGTCGGGGTGGAGCTCCTCGTCCCGGCCGGTGAAGTCCACCGCGAGGCTGCGCACCGGGCCGGCCCCCGCCTGGCGCAGGGTCTTCGCGGCGAGGGCGGTGAGGGCGCTGGAGTCCAGGCCGCCGGAGAGCAGCGAGCAGAGCGGCAGGTCCGAATCCAGCTGGCGGTGGACGATGTCGTCCAGCAGGGCCCGGACGGTGGCGACGGTGGACTCCAGCGAGTCGACGTGCTCGCGCGCCTCCAGCGCCCAGTAGCGGCGCACCGTGACGCCCCCGCGGCGCACCCGCACCAGGTGCCCGGGCCGCACCTCGTGGACGCCCCGGTACGGGGTGGCGCCGGGGGTGCGGGTGAAGGAGAGCAGCTCGCGCAGCCCGTCCAGGTCGACCACCGCGCGGACCGCGGGGTGGGCCAGCACCGCCCCGAGCCCGGTGCCGAACACCACGCCGTCCGGGGTGGGGTGGTAGTGCAGCGGCTTGACGCCCAGCCGGTCGCGGACCAGCAGCAGCTCCTCGTGCCGGGCGTCCCAGATCGCGAAGGCGTACGCGCCGTTGAGGCGCTCGGCCAGGCCCTCGCCCCATTCCAGGTAGGCGTGCAGCACGACCTCGGTGGTGCCGCGGGTGCGGAAGCGGTGCCCGGCGGACGCCAGCTCCGCGCGCAGTTCGCGGTGGTTGTGGACTTCGCCGGTGAAGCCGAGCACGGCCAGCGGGCGGCCGTCGTGCTCGACGGATAACGGCTGCTCCCCGCCGTCGGCGTTGCCGTCGGCCTCGGCCTCGGCCTTGGCCTTGGTCTCGGCCCCGGCCCCGGCCCCGGCCTCGGTCTCGGCGAGGCGGAGCCGGCCGAGCGCGGCGTGCGCTTCCAGGTGGACGCCGCCCACGTCCGGGCCGCGGCAGACCTGGGCGGCCGTCATGGCTTCGAGGACGGCCCGTTCGGCGGTGAGGTCGCGGTCGAAGGCGACCCATCCGGTGATCCCGCACATCAGCAAGCCCTCCGGTCTTCGGGTGAGTGTGGCGGGGGTCACGCTACGGGCGCACTCGTCGCGGCATCAAGAGCCTGTCCGGAAGGTGACGGCAGGGGGTCCGAGCGGTTACCTGGGCCGAAAGTCGCAAAGCCTGCCCGAATTCGGGCAAGATCTTTGGCTTCGGCGAGCGGAGCGACCTAGAGTTCTCATTCGTGTCGAGCTCACCCCACCCTCACGAAGACCTCCTCGCCCACCTCTCCCGGACCAGCCCGCTCGGGCCCCGGGAAGCGGCGCGGGTCGTGGCGGAGGTGCTGGCCTACTTCTCCGAGACCACCGAGGAGTACGTCCGCCGCCGCCACGGCGAGCTCCAGGCACGCGGCCTCACCAATGAACGGATCTTCGCCCGGCTCGCCGAGGAGCTGCCCGCCCGCCGCGTCGCGGCGCCGGAGCTCTCGGCCCGTCAGCTGCGCCGGATCGTCTACGGCTGAGCGGCGGTGCCGGCCCCCCACGGCCGCGCCCGTCACCGGGCCCGTCAACGCCCGTCAATGCTCGTCAACTGCTCTGGAGGAGTCCACGCATGTGCGGAATCGTGGCCTACATCGGCCCCAAGGACGCGACCCCCTTCCTGCTGGAGGGCCTGGCCCGGCTGGAGTACCGCGGTTACGACTCGGCCGGCGTCGCCGTCGCCGGGCGTACCGGCGGGCTCAAGCTGCGCAAGGTCAAGGGCCGGGTCGCCGACCTCGCCGCCGCCGTACCGGCCCGCTTCAAGGGCGGCACCGGCATCGGCCACACCCGCTGGGCCACCCACGGCGTGCCCAGCGACGCCAACGCGCACCCGCACCTGGACAACGCCGAGCGGATCGCCGTCGTCCACAACGGCATCATCGAGAACGCCGACGAGCTGCGCGCCAAGCTCACCGCCGACGGCGCGGTCTTCCGCTCCGAGACCGACACCGAGGTGCTCTCCCACCTGATCGCCGCGCACGCCGCCGAGGGCGTCGAGCTGGAGGACGCCGTGCGCGCCGCGCTCGGCCGGGTCGTCGGCACCTACGGCATCGCCGTGCTCGACGCCGAGCAGCCCGACCGCATCGTGGTCGCCCGCAACGGCAGCCCGATCGTGCTCGGCATCGGCGAGAAGGAGATGTTCGCCGCCTCCGACGTCTCCGCCCTGGTCCGCTACACCCGCCAGGTCGTGCACCTGGAGGACGGCGAACTCGCCACCGTACGCGCCGACGGCTTCCGCACCTTCACCGCGGACGCCCGCACCACCCACCGCCAGCCGTCCACCGTCGACTGGGAGATCGACTCCTTCGACACCGGCGGCTACGAGCACTACCTGCTCAAGGAGATCCACGAGCAGCCCGGGTCGGTCGAGCGCACGCTCAGCGGCCGGCTCGACGAGCGCTTCGCCACCGCCCACCTCGGCGGCCTCAACCTGGATGCCCGCGAACTGCGCGAGATCCGCCGGGTGAAGATCCTCGGCTGCGGATCCGCCTACTACGCGGGCGAGATGGGCGCCCAGCTGATCGAGGAGCTGTCCCGGATCCCCGCCCACAGCGAGCCCGCCTCGGAGTTCCGCTACCGCAACCCGGTCATCGAGGCCGACACCCTGTACGTCGCGGTCAGCCAGTCCGGCGAGACCTACGACACCCTCGCCGCCGTCCAGGAGATCAAGCGCAAGGGCGGCCGCGTCCTCGGCGTCGTCAACACCGTGGGCAGCGCCATCGCCCGGGAGTGCGACGGCGGCATCTACCTGCACGCCGGGCCCGAGGTCTCCGTCGCCTCCACCAAGGCGTTCACCTCCACCGTGGTCGCCTTCGCGCTGCTCGCCCTGCACTTCGGCCGCATCCACGACCTCTCGCCCGCCGACGGCCGCCGGATCGTCTCCGCCCTCCAGGCGCTGCCCGACCAGATCCGCGAGGTGCTCGACCAGAGCGACGCGATCGCGAAGCTCGCGGCCGAGTACGCCGACTCCACCGGCATGATGTTCATCGGCCGGGTCCGCGGCTACCCCGTGGCCCGGGAGGGCGCGCAGAAGCTCAAGGAGATCTCCTACGTCCACGCCGAGGCCTACCCGGCGAGCGAGCTCAAGCACGGCCCGCTGGCCCTGATCAGCCCCGAACTGCCCACCGTGGCACTGGTTCCGGACGACGAGCTGCTCGACAAGAACCTCACCACCCTCGGCGAGATCAAGGCCCGCTCCGGCCGGGTCATCGCCGTCGCCCACCGCCGGCCCGAGGACAAGCTCGTCGACCACTGCATCCTGGTCCCCAAGAGCGAGCCCGAGTTGGACCCGCTGCTCCTCAACATCCCGCTCCAGCTGCTCGCTTACCACGCCGCCGTTGCCCTCGGGCGGGACGTGGACAAGCCGCGCAACCTGGCGAAGAGCGTGACGGTGGAGTAGCCGTCAGCTGCTGGAACCCCGGGCCCCGGTCGCCGTGCGGACGACCGGGGCCCGTCGCCGTCATGCCCGGGGGTTGCGGGCCGTCCGGACGTGCTGCCAGAGCAGGGCGATCAGGGTCAGCACGGCGGCGGCGTGCAGCAGCCACCAGCCCGCCCCGAAGGACAGCGAGGCGGCGGCCTGCACGGCGGGTGGCAGCCCGGGGTAGATGTCCTCGAGATTCGCGTGGACGTCCAGGTCGACGAGCACGTAGAGGAGCGGCAGGGCGCTGAGGTATCCGATGGTCCGGAGGCCCCGGGACGGGCGGTACGGCAGGACGACCGCGCAGACCAGGGCGATCAGGGCGGGCACCAGGAAGAGCCAGGACATGAAGCCGCCGTACGAGGACGTGTCGGCGAACCAGTCGAGCCCGACCGCGGTGTGCACCGGGAAGCCCTGCTGGGACATGCGGTTGACGGCAGCGACTGTCTGCGGGGTCACGTTGTCGGTGGCCGTGAGGGTGACGGTGCCGGCGGTCATCGTCATCGAGAGGGCGTACAGGGCGAACAGCCCGACCGGCACCAGGAAGGGCGCCACCCGGCGCCCTCGCCGAGCGGTCGGTCCCGGCTGTCCCGGCTGTCCCGGCTGGACCGGGAGGGTCGGCGGGGCGACCGGCTGGGTGGCGAGCGCGGTCGGCGGGTGCGCGGGCTGGGCCGGCAGCAGCGGCTGCTGCGGTTGCCGCAGCTGCTGGGGCCGCTGACCGGCGAGCAGGGCGGCCGCCTGGTCGCCGGTGAGGCGGGCGTTCGGGTCCTTCTCCAGCAGGCCGTTGATCAGCGGGGCCAGCGGGCCGGCCTGGGCCATCGGCGGCGGCTGTTCGAACAGCACCGCGGTGAGCGTCGCCACCGGGGTGTCGCGGCGGAACGGCAGCCGGCCCTCGACGGCCTGGTAGAGCGTGGCGCCGAGCGAGAACAGGTCGCCCGCCGGGGCCGCCGGGCTCCCGTGGGCGCGCTCGGGGGCGAGGTAGTCGACCGAGCCGATGAAGGCGCCCGAGGCGGTGAGCGCGGTCTGGTCCTGCTGCACGGCGATCCCGAAGTCGGCGAGCAGCACTCCGCCGTCGTCGGCCAGCATGATGTTCGCCGGCTTCACGTCGCGGTGCACGATGCCCGCCCGGTGCGCGGCGCCGAGCGCGGCGAGGACGGCCTCGGCGACCGTCACCGTGTCGGCGGTCGGGAGCGGGCCGTCCCGGGTGATCCGGTCCTCCAGGGAGCGGCCGACGATCAGCTGCATCACCGTCCACGGGACGCCGCCGTCGACCACGACGTCATGGACGCCGACGACGTTCGGGTGGTCGCGCAGCCGGGCCGCGTGCCGGGCCTCCCGCTGGGCGCGCACCAGTCGCTCGGTGTGCTCCTCGGGCGAAGCGGCGGGCGGGAGCCGGACCTCCTTGACGGCCACGTCCACGCCGAGCACCTCGTCGTGGGCCTGCCAGACACTGCCGAAGCCGCCGGCCCCGAGCCGCCGCGACAGCCGGTACCGGCCGCCGACCAGCCGCCCCGCCGAGGTCACGGACGTGCCCCCGCCGACGCCGTCCCCGCTGTCCGTCACCCTTGGCCCCCCGTTCCGCCGCGTGCAAGTCCGCCACAGTCTGGCAGAGCCCGACGACCGGCCGCGGTGGGGGAGGGAGGAGGCCGAGCAGGCCGAGGAGGTCCAGTGCTGGGGCGGGCGCCGCGGCTTGGCGATGCCGGGCGGGTTGTCATGACTGAAACAGCGTCTGGTTGGGCATAACGACGGAGACCCACCGAAGGGCCCGGCTGACGCTCCCCCACGAAGCGCAACCGGGCCCCGGGCCGGCGATCGGGCCTGGGCGTGACTCCCCCCACGGAGTGGCGACCAGGCCCGCAGCGTGTTCAACCAGCGATACGCAGCGTACATGCCATGTCCACGTAACGCTACCGAGTCCCGCGCTTCGGTTCCCGTTCCCCGGGCAGCCCCGGTGTCAGTCGCTCCTGCCCGCCCGGGCGTACGCCGCCAGGACCGCGAGGTAGCGCCGCCGGACGTCCTCCCGGTCGGCGGCCTCGGGGACGGTCTCCCGGTTCACGCGCTCGATCATCTCCGCCTGTTCGAGCAGGACCCGGCGCTGCTGTTCGGTGCGGGTCTCCGCCATGATCTCGGCCAGCGCGTCGAGTTGGCGGATCAGGACGGCGGGCATGCCGGGGGCCGCCTGGCGGATCTTCTCGAACGAGCGCTGGACCAGGCGTTCGTAGCTGACGGGGACGGTCATCACCCGGATGAAGCCGAGCTCGTCGCGGTGGACGGGGTTCGGGTTCCACCGGGCGGCGATCCGGCACAGGCCCTCGCCCAGCCAGTCGATGCAGGTCAGGGCGGTGAAGGTGTCGTTGACCGCGGTGGACAGGGCCCGGATGGCGATCTCCACCAGCTGGTCGACGGCGAAGGCGATGTCCTGGGCGAGGGTGCGGGTCGAGCCGACCACATGGGCGCGGGCGAAGCTGCGGGCCACCTCCGGCGCGGCCTCGGGCGGCCAGACGGTGGCCAACTGGTGCCCCTGGACGAGGAAGTGGCCCGGGCGGTGGTCCAGCCGGATCACCGCGTCGAGCTCTGTCGCCATCCGGACGAGCGCGCGGTGCCGGACGAACTGGAGGTAGCCGCTGGCGGGCGCCGACACCGTCGCCCCCGAGGTGTCCAGTCGGGCGTTCAGCTCGGCGGCCGTCGGTCCCGCCCCGCCCCCGTCCGGCCGGTCCGGCCCGCCCGCGCCCGGCCCGCCCGCGCCCGCCTCGATCGCCTCCGACAGCTCCGCCGCGATGCTCGCGATCACCCGGGGCAGCTGGATGGACGTGGCGATGTGGTGGATGAAGAAGATCAGTACCGCGAGGTCAAGCATCACCAGGACCATGCAGACGGTGATCGACAGGTGGGGAACGAAGTCGCCCCTCGAACCCGGGCCGATGACGACCAGCGCGAGGATCGCGTACACGAACGTCCCGACGAAGGTGCCCAGGGTCATCTGGGTGGTCCGGTCCCGGATGAACGTGCGCAGCATCCGCGGGCCGAACTGGGTGGAGGCCAGGGTGAGCGTCACGATCATGATCGAGAAGACCACGCCCACCACGGTGATCAGCGCCGCCGCGATCGCGGCCAGGATCTGCCGCGCCGAGTCCGCCGTCCCGCTGATCACCCAGGACGGCAGGGACAGGGTGCCGTCGTAGGCCCCCCGGTCCAGCGCCACCGTGACCGCGAACAGCGCCCCGGCGAAGGCGACCTCCAGGACCGGGACCACCCACAGGTTGGTCCGCAGCGCCTCGCGCCGCCACTGCGCCTCCAGGTGGACGCCGCGGATCACCTCGCCCACCTCCGAACGTCTGACCTGGGGGAACCCCCTCGGGTCTTCACCCTAGGCTCCCGGCCGCGCCCCGGCGCGGGGGAGCCGTGGGGGAGCCGCGGGGAGCCGTGGGGGTGCGGGGCGGGGTCGGACTCCGACGGGAATGAACCCGGGTCCGGAGGCGTAGTTACCCGGAAGGGGAAGCACTTCCCTTCGGGAAGCGACCAGTTCAGGAGCCTTGATGACGACCGATTGCCCGACGGGCCGGCACGTGCACCACGACGTCTACTCGGCCCAGTGCCCGTGTCGCCCGCTGCTGGACCTGCTCGCCAACAAGTGGTCGGCGCTGGCGATCGGCGCCCTGGAGGACGGACCGCAGCGGTTCGGCGCCCTGCAGCGGCGGCTGCAGGGCGTCAGCCCCAAGGTCCTCACCCAGACCCTGCGCCGGATGGAGGACCTCGGCCTCGTCGACCGCACCGTCTACCCCGCCGTGCCGCTGCACGTCGAGTACGCCCTGACCGCCCTCGGCAAGAGCGCCGCCGTGCCGCTCAACCTGCTGCGCGCCTGGGTCGAGGAGAACATCGACAGCATCGACGGCACCGAGCCCGGCCCGCCGGGGGTGTGGTGACGGGCCGGGGCGTGGTGACGGGCCGGGGGGCTATCCGGCGCTGCTGATCCGCAGGACGCCGGTGGTGCTGCCCTGGTAGACCACGCCGCCGGGGGCGATCGAGCCGACCATCTGGAGGGTGTCGAACAGGAAGCCCACGCCGAGCCGGTGGGTGCGGGTGACGGCTCCGGTGCGGGGGTCGATCTCGGCGTAGTCGTAGGGGTCGAGGATCGAGGTGGCGTCGGTGCCGGGGATGACGGGCCGGCGCAGCACGGTGTGGATCAGGCCGTCGCCGGTGGAGAGCCTCGGGACGGCGGCGGAGCGCACGGTGGTGTCCCAGACGAGGTCGCAGCCGGAGCCGTCGGGCCGGACGTCGACCCGGCTGAGGCCGCCGGAGAAGCGGCCGGAGGCGGGCACGCTCGGGCCGGCGTCGGCGGGCAGCTTGGGGTACGGGTAGCCGTAGGTGCTGGCGACGAAGACGGCGTCGCCCGCGCCGATCGGGGAGTTCTCGCTGCCGCTGCCGCCCGCCTTCAGGACGGGGACGGAGCAGACCGGGGAGCCGTCGGCGGTCCGGTAGACCAGCAGGTGCACGGTCGGCGCGGCGTTGTCGACGACGGTGGCGTAGTCGGTGCCGGTGTGCGGGCCGAAGAAGGTCGGGGTGGAGCCGGTGCCCCAGCTGAGCTGGCCGGGCTTGCGGCCCGGCCCGCGGTCGTACGGCCGGCGCCAGGCGACGCGCGGGGTGCCGTCGTCGTCGGCGGTCAGCAGGTAGGTGGCGTGGGTGGTGGCGACCAGGGTGCCGGCCGGTGCGGTGGAGATGGAGTTGGCGACCTTCTCTCCGGCCGGGAGGGCGAGGGTGCGGACGGTGCCGGTGCGGTCGTCGGCGGTGCCGACCACCCCGCCGCCGGTGGCGAACCAGACCCGGCCCTGCCAGTCCGGGGACAGGCCGGTCACGGCGTCGCCGTCGGGCACGGCGCCGGCCAGCGACAGCCGGCTGTCCACGGTCAGCGCCCAGGCCCCGGCGGCGGTGCGGTGGTGGCCGATCCGCAGCAGGTCGCGGTTGCCGTCCACCACGACGAGGCGGTCGTCCTGGTCCAGATAGGCGTACACGCCGCCGAGCAACGAGCCTTTGGCGATGGGGAGTTCGGTGACGGAGCCGCCGTCGGCCGGGTCGAGCAGGTGGACCGTCGGGACGAGGCCGAAGATCGTGGTGCAGAGTGCGACCGGGCGTCCGTCGGAGCCGACCAGCACGGTCGGGCAGGCGGACTGCAGGGCCACCCGCTCGGACTCGAGCGGGCCGGGCTTCGGGCCGGGCAGCGGGGTGGCGTCGGAGGAGCCGGTGTCGCCGTGCATGGTGGCGGTGCCGTCGGGCCCCGCGTACGGGTTGTGCGGCGGCAGCGGCCCGAACGGGCCGGTGTCGGCGTGGGCGGGGACCGCGAGGGCCAGCAGGGCGGCGGTCAGGAGTGCGGGCAGCGCGAGGCGCATGGGAGCCCCCATCGGGAGGAGGAGTGGACGGCGTGGCGGTGCACGTGATCGCCCGGGTGGGGGTTCCCGACGGCGCCGGGGGCGCCGGGCTGATCACCGCGTCAGAGCGCGCGGTGACAGATCGCCGAGCAGGCGTGCCCGAGGTCGACGTCGAGTCGACGGCTCAGGTGCGCGTGGCGATGCATGCGGCCAGCATGGACTACTGACACTTTGTTGCACAACCGTCCGTCCGGCCCGTGGGACGTGCCATGCCGGGCCGGGGCGCCGGCGGTACGGTCCTACGGGCTGCTCGGAACATCGGTCAGAACACCGAGCAGCCCGAGAGGGTGGTGAGGGTGTCCAGGGCCGTGACGGCGGCGACCGAGTTGCCGGCCTGGTCGAGGCGGGGGCCCCAGGCGCAGACGGCGGCGCGGCCGGGGAGTATCGCCAGGATGCCGCCGCCGACGCCGCTCTTGCCGGGCAGGCCGACCCGGAAGGCGAACTCGCCGGCGGCGTCGTAGGTGCCGCAGGTGAGCAGCACGGCGTTGATCCGCTTGGCCTCGCTGCGGGTCATCAGGCGGGTGCCGTCGGTGCGGACGCCGTAGCGGGCCAGGAAGGCGCCGGCCAGGACGAGGTCGCGGCAGCTGGCAGCGACCGCGCAGTGGGCGTAGTAGTGCTCCAGCACGGTGTCGACCGGGTTCTGCAGGTTGCCGTGGCTGGCGATGAAGTGGGCGAGCGCGGCGTTGCGGTGGCCGTGCTCGGCCTCGGAGGCGGCCACCACCGGGTCGGTGTCGAGCAGCGGGTTGCCGGACTCGCGGCGCAGGAACTCCCGTACGGCGCCGGAGGCGTCACCGGTCAGCGAGTGCAGGCGGTCGGTGACCACCACGGCGCCCGCGTTGATGAACGGGTTGCGCGGGATGCCGTGCTCGGTCTCCAGCTGGACCAGCGAGTTGAAGGGGTTCCCGGAGGGCTCGCGACCGACGCCCCGCCAGAGGCCGTCGCCGCCGTCGCTGCTGTAGGCGAGGGCGAGGGCGAGCGAGAACAGTTTGGAGACGCTCTGGATCGAGAACGGCCGCTCCCAGTCGCCGACCCCGTGCAGCTCGCCGTCGACGGTGGCCACGGCCATGCCGAAGGCCTCCGGGTCGGCCTCGGCGAGGGCCGGGATGTAGTCGGCGACGCGGCCCCGGCCCGTGGTCGCCCGGGCGGCCGCCTCGGCGGCCGCCAGCAGGACCGGGTAGTCCAGGTTCTCCACATCGAACAAGGTTCTTCACTCCACGCACGGACGGTACGGACACGATCCCGGCCGGGCGCCGCCGTGCGGCGGTGCCCGGTCCGACCAGTGATTATCCGTGTTCGGGGGAGTGCTGCGGTGCAGCCGGTGCGAACGGTCGCCGGGTCGGCCGGGTTCGGGCCGGGTTCGGGGATGGGCGGGGCCGGTCGGGGATGGGCGGGGCCGGTCGGGGGTGGGCGGGGCCCTGGAGGACCGGTGACAAGTGGGCTGGCGGTCCGGGATGATCATCGCTTTGGTCGCGGTGGGGCGGAGGGGGAACCGATGGTCGCGGACAGGGTGCCGGTGCGGGTCGAACGGGGAGCCGGGGACGGGCTGTGGACGCTGGTGGCGCCACCGTGGTCGCTGTCGGAGCCGGTGGTTTCGGCGGATCGGGTCCACGTCCTGGTGGACGGCCGACCGACCGCGTGCGACCGGGCCGACGGCACCGTGCTCTGGCAGAGCGCGTACCGCTGCCTGGAGGACGAATGGATCGCCACCCTCGCCCCGGAGGGCGGGCCGGTCGTGGTGGTCAGCGGCCTGCCCGACGGCTACCACCCGGTGCGCCTGCGGATCGCCGTGCTGGACCCGGCGTCCGGGGCGGTGAACTGGCAGACGGAGACGGACGGTTCGGCCCGGTACTGGGCGGACGGGGAGAGCCTCGTCCTCCGGGAGCCCGCGCCGGCCGACCGGGAGACGCTCAGCGACGGCCAGGATCCGCCGCTGCGGCTGACGGTGCTGGACCTCGCCGACGGCGCCCGGCGGTGGCAGCACACCTTCACCTGGATCGGGAGCGCCGCCCTGGTCCAGGGCCGCGTCCTCGCCCAGGTGAGGGCCGGGGACGACTTCACCGCCCGCGCCTTCGACGCCCGTACCGGCGCCGAACTGTGGTCCCGCACCGGGTGCATCGGGAGCTTCCACCTCCCGAACGACGGTCCCCGGCCCGGCGAACCGCCGTTCTTCGTGTGGAACTGGATCGACGACCGGATGCGCTGGCTGTCCCTGGCGACCGGGGAGGAGGTCGGCGAGTTCCGGATCGTGGACCGGGGTCCCCACGGGGCGCGCAGGCCACTGATCACGGACGGCGGGCACACGGTCTGGCTCGCCGGGACGGGGCGCACCGTCCACGCGTTCCACCCCCGCGCCGGGTCGGGGCGGACCGCACCGGCGCACGTGGCCTACGGCCTGCGGCACGCGCTGACGCTGGGCGACGGTCCGATCGCCGCGGCCGACGGCTGGCTGTACGCCATCGACCAGGGCAACCGGCTGGTCGCCGCGCGGGTCGGCCTCCTGCCCCGCAGCGTGCTGCGGCCCGTCCGCTGGCCCGAGCACCTGTCCGGCCCCGACTACGCGGCGGACGCCTTCCGCGGCCTGTCCGCCGGAGCGCAGCACGTCTACGCGCAGACCAACCCCGTCGCCGGCCCCCGGTCCTTCCAGCACGTGGCCGCCCTGCAGCACGGGCGGGTGCTGTGGCAACTGCCGTGCCGCTACGGCACCCGCGTGGTGCCGGCCGGCGACCGGGTGCTGATCACCACCGGCGACAGGTCGTGCGACCTGCTGCGCATGGTCGACGGGGAGACCGGCGCCTTCGCGGGGCCCGACCCTGCGGTAGCGGTTGCCGACGGTCCGACGGTGGGCTGAACGGTGGGCTAAGGCGCGTCGGTCGGGGCCTGGACGGGCGGGCCGGTGAGCAGGGTACCGGTGTCCGAGTAGGGCCAGCCGTTCGGGACGCAGCCGTGCAGGCCCTTGATCTGCTGCATCATCACCGGCGCCGGGGCGCCCGGGCCCGGGCAGTCGACGTGGCCGTTGCCGAGGATGTGGCCGACCTCGTGGTTGACCGCGAGCGCGTGGTACAGCTCCGGCTGGCCCCGGTAGAACTCGGACAGCTCCTGCCACCGCTTGAGGTTGATCACCACCTGGTGCTGGACGCCGCAGTTGACCCAGCCGCCGGTGTCCAGCCCGTACTGGCCGCAGATCCGGTCGGTGGACTTCGGGGTCGCCAGGTAGACCGTGAAGTCCACCGGGTCGGCGGGCATCCGCTGGAAGGAGGCGGTGTTCCCGGCCGCCCAGCCGTGCCGGGTGTCGCCGAGGATCGCGTCCACCTCGGCGGCGAACTGCTCCGGGCCCTCGGCGATGCCGTTCTCCACCCGCACCTTGTAGCGGTACAGGTGCTCCCCGGTGCCGAAGCGGGCGGAGCCGCCGGGGGCCGTGGTGAAGGCCAGCGGTGCCGGGCCGCTGTGCCACGGCTGCCACCAGAGCAGGCCGGCGGTCACGGCCGCGACCAGCGCCAGGGCGAGCGCGGCCGGCCAGGGCCGCCGGGGTCGCCGGGGCTTCCAGCTGCGGAGGCGGGCAGCGGCCGCCGTCATCGGCCGCTGCCCGCGTTCGCCGCGCGGCCGTGCGGCTGGCGTATTCGGAGGGTCGGGGGCGCGGTGGTGTCGGTCATGGCGGTGGTGCGGCTCCTGGGCGGGCTCACAGTGGGGTACACCAGGAGGAACGCTCCGGGTGCGGCCGGGGGTTCAGGCGAGCGTCGAGACGTTCGTCACGACGTTCGTCGCGAAGCTCGTTGCGACGCTCAGCTTGAGGCCGGGGCGGCCAGGGCGGCCGGGGCGGTCAGGTCGACGCCAGGGCGTCGTGGAACTCCCCGGCGAGGGCGAGGAGTTCGTCCGGGGTCCGGGCCGCGTGGTGCAGGTCGATCAGCGGCTCCGCCCCCAACTCGGCGGCGGCGGCGGCCAGGTAGCCGGCGAGCTGGGCGACCGTGCCGCGCCGGGGGACGTCCTCCTCGGGCACCGGGTCGGCGGTGACCACCGGGTTGACCCGCAGCACCAGGCGCAGCGCCTTCGGGTCGCGACCGGCCGCCCGGGCCGAGTCGTGGGCCAGCTCCCAGACCGACCGCAGGGCGGGCAGCGGCAGGCCGACGCCCAGCCAGCCGTCGGCGCGCCGCCCGACCCGCTCCAGCGCGGCCGGGCTCACCCCGCCCAACAGGACGGGCGGGCGCGGTCGTTGGGCCGGGCGGGTCAGGACGGTCGACGGCGGGACGGTCCAGAGCGCGCCGGTGTGTCGGACGTCCGTGCCGCCGGTCCAGAACGCCTCCAGCACGTCCAGGGTCTCCTCCAGCCGGGCCGCCTTGCCCCGCCACGGGACGCCGACCGCCTGGTACTCGTCCTCGGACCAGCCGAGACCGATGCCGACGTCGAGCCGGCCGCCGCTGAGCAGGTCGATGGTCGTCAGGGTGCGGGCGAGCAGCGCCGGGGGCTGCCAGAGCGCGTTCAGCGTGCTGGTGCCCAGCCGCGCCCGGACGGTCGCGCCGGCGGCGGCGGTCAGCAGGGTGAGCGGGTCGAGGAAGGTCTTGTGGCTCTCCAGGGCCGCGTTGCCGCCGCCCGGGTACGGGGTCCGCGGGTCGTTGGCGACCAGGACCCGGTCGGCCGTCCAGAGCCGGTCGTAGCCGATCGCCTCGGCCGCGGCGGCGACCCGGACGGTCAGGGCGGGGTCGGCGAAGCGGCCGTACTGGGGGAGGGCGAGTCCGAGGGGCATGGGGGTCTTCCGCCTTCCGTGCGGGTGCCGGAACACCCAGTGTCGGACGACGGGTGCCCGCAGCGCCAGGCGTCGGGGGCTCCTGTCGGGCGGGCGGCGGCGCCGGTTCCCGGAACCACTCGAAGGTGCCACCCGTGCGGCGTGTTCCTGGGGATCGCCGTCGGAATCGGCTGTTGTGGTGCGGGTCGACCACGTCGATTCCCCTTACGACCCCGTACCGGAGGCACCGTCATGTCCATCACCACCGTCCTCACCGTCGACGGCATGAGCTGCGGCCACTGCGAGAAGACCGTCAGCGCCGGGCTCGCTGCCATCCCCGGGGTCACCGAGGTCGTCGCGGACGCGCCGAGCGGCCGGGTCACCGTGGCCTCCGCCCAGCCGCTGGAGACCGCGGCGGTCCGCAGCGTGGTGGACGAGGCCGGCTTCACCCTCGTCGACGAGGTCTGACCCCGGACGGGCCGGGGCCCGCCGCCCGGGCGCGGCAGGCCCCCGCGCGGCTCAGCCCATGCTCTTCGCGCCGTCCAGGGACTCCCGGATGATGTCGGCGTGGCCCGCGTGCTGGGCCGTCTCGGCGAGGATGTGCAGCAGCACCCGGCGGGCCGACCACTCGGCGCCAGCCTCGAACCAGGGCGCCCGCGGCAGCGGCTGGGCCGCGTCCAGGTCCGGCAGCGCGGCCACCAACTCGGCGGTGCGACGGGCCACCTCGGCGTACTCGGCGAGGACCCCGGCCAGCGTCTCGCCCGGCAGCATCCGGAACTCGTCGGCGCGGCGGGCGAAGTCGGCCTCGGTCATGGCCGCGAAGTCGGGCATCGCGGACGGGCCCTGCACGATGAAGTTCGTCCAGCTGCGCTCGCCCGAGGTCATGTGCTTGATCAGGCCGCCCAGGCACAGCTCGCTCGCACAGGTCCGCAGACCGGCCTGCTCGTCGGTGAGGTCGCGGGTCGTGAAGCGCAGGAAGTTCCGCTGCTTCTCCAGCGCGACCAGGAGGTCGGCGCGCTCGCCGGTGACGGGGGCGGTGGTGTTCGTGGTGGTGTTCGTGGTCATGGTTCTGGCCTTCCGTTCGGGTCCTGCTCGGTTCCTGCTCCCTCGGACAAGAACAACGCTACGGACCATTGCGGTCACTTCCTGTCCTGAATTCCGGACAGAATCGGGACATGGCGAACACCAGCACCCGGACCCTGCGACTGCTCTCCCTGCTCCAGACCCACCGCTACTGGCCCGGCGAGGAACTCGCCGACCGGCTCGACGTCTCCGTCCGCACCCTGCGCCGCGACATCGACCGGCTGCGCGAACTCGGCTACCCCGTCGAAGCCCAGCGCGGCGTCGACGGCGGCTACCAGCTGGCCGCCGGCGCGGCCCTGCCACCGCTCGTCATCGACGACGAGGAGGCGGTCGCCCTCGCGGTCGGACTGCAGGCGGCCGCCGAGAGCCCGGTCGAGGGCGTCGCCGAGGCGTCGGTGCGGGTCCTGGCCAAGGTCGTGCAGGTGATGCCCGCCCGGCTGCGCCGCCGGGTCGAGGCGCTGCGCGCCGTCACCGTCCCCGTCGACTGGGGCGCCTCCGCCGGTTCCGGCGTCGACCCCGACGCCCTCACCGCCGTCGCCCTCGCCTGCCGGGACGCCGAACGGCTGCACTTCTCGTACACCGCCGCCTCCGCGCAGCGCACCGAACGGCACGTCGAACCGCACCGGCTGGTCTGCCTCGACCGGCGCTGGTACCTCGTCGCCTACGACCTCGACCGCGGCGACTGGCGCACCTTCCGGCTGGACCGCCTCACCGCCGCCCGGGCCACCGGCGCCCGCTTCGCCCCCCGCCCCCTCCCGGCCGCCGACGCCGCCGAGTTCGTTCGCGCGGGCCTCAGCGGCATGCCCCGGCCGAACCGTGTCGAGGCCCTGGTCGACGCCCCCGCCGACCGCGTCCGCGCCCGCATCGGCCGCTGGGGCGACGTCGAGGCGGTGGACGCCACCCGCTGCCGACTGCGGATGACCGCCGACTCCCTGGACTGGCCCGCGATGGCCCTGGGCTCCCTGGGCGCCGAGTTCCAGGTCGTCCACCCACCCGAACTGCGGGACCTCGTCGCCGAATGGTCCACCCGCTTCGCGCGGTCGGCGGGCGCGGCGGGGACGGATTAGGAAGTCGGCCAGGCCGACTTCCGGTGCGGGGTTGTCAGAGCGGTGGTCCATGCTCGCGGGTGTGGATGAGGACGCTTTCTGGCAGCTGATCGCCGAGTGCCGGCCGCCCGGGCCGGACCCCGATGCGGAGCGGCTCGCCGCTGAGGTGGAGGCGCGGTTGGCGGACGCCCCGCTGTCCGCCGTCATTGGGTTCGCCGAACAGCTCGCCACGGCCCTCCACCGGCTGGACCGCCGGGAGTACGGCGCCGACCTGTCGGGCGACGCCTCCCTGTACACCCGCGCGGCCGTCGTCGCCGCAGGCCGGGCCGAGTACGAGGCCGTGCTCGGCGACCCGGAGCTGTTCCGCCCGTACGTCCGCGACCTGCGCTGGGCCGAGGCCCTGCTGTACGCCCCTGATCAGGCCTACCGGCGCCTCACCGGCCGGGAGTGGGACCGCAGCACGCGCCACAACTACGAGTCGTACGCGAACACCGAAGGCTGGGCCGCCCGTTGAGTGGGGCCGGGCCGAGAGTCGGGGCGGGGACGGAATAGGAAGTCAGCCCGGCCGACTTCCGGTGCGGGCTGTCACAGCGGCTCATGGGGTGTGAGGTGGCTGAAGGGCGGGCGTTCTGGGAGTGGGGTGATGCCGTGCCGTTCTTGGCCGGGGGCTGGAACGGGCGGGCTTCGTAGGGTCGTTACGCTGGTGGGTGTGGCACGCGTCGGGGTGTGGCGGAGCAAGAGGCTGTTCCGGGAGGCGGACCGCAGGTTCCTGAGGGCGGACCTGAGGCTGCAGGGAGTGCGCCAACTCCTCGCCCTGCCGGAGCGGCGTCGGGCTCGGCGGTTGCCGCTCGCACGTGAGCAGTGGCTGCGTGCGGTGGAGGACGATCCGGACCTCGCGCTGACGGCGCTCGCCGACGCGGTGGTGAACGGACTGGACCTGGCGAGCGGCGAGTTCGTCGACGAGGCGCTGGACCGGTGGATCCGTTCCGGTCGATCGGGCCGCTTGGAGCGGGACGCCTACGACCGGTTGCAGGCGGCCCTGGCCACGACCGGCCGGCCTCTGGCCGAGCGGCTGACCGACCTGTACCGGAGGGAACCGGAGCTCCGGGAGCACCGCAGTGCCCCGGAGGTGCGCGACATGCTGATGGAGTACCACCCGGAGCACCCGCCGATGGAGCTGCTGATGGCGGTGGGCCCGCTGCGCTCCGAGGCGGACTGGTGGTGCGATCTCGGGTACCAGGCCCTCGCGGACGGGGACCTGGAGCTGGCCGACCGGCACTTCGCCCGGGCCAATGAACTCGGCTGCCCGCACGTGCGGGAGCGGGTGGTGTACCTCGCCCTGCTCCGGGTGGCGGAGGGCGGCGACCGGGTGCAGGTGAGCGACGCCCTCATGACGGCCCGTGAGCTGCATCCCGCCCTGGACCACGAGCAGTTGTTGTACCTGCACTGCCGGGCCGTCCTCGCCGGTCTGGAGCCGGACGTCGGGGCACTCATGAGGCTGCGGATCGCCCGGCCGGACCTGCGTCAGCTGTGGCTGGCACAGCACTTCCTCCGCGTCGGGATGCCCGTCCGAGCCCGTGCCGGGCTGCGGTCGTGCGTCCGGAAGACCACGACGGTGGGCAGGGGCGTGTGGTGGAGGCTGGCCTACGCGCGCGATGACGATCCCGCGCCCTCCGACGTCCTCGCCATGGCCAAGGCCCAGCTCGCCGAGCCGGGGAGCACGGAACCGGACGCGCGCCTGCTGCCGTCCGTGGACCGGTTCGACCCGGGCTATCTGCACGGGGCGCCGCCGAATCCGTAGCGTCGCCGGGTGCGCCCACCCGCTTCACGGGGCGATGGACTCGATGGTGGCGCGCACCCGGCGGAGCACGTCGGCGAGGTCGGGGAGCGGCGGGTCGGCGAGGGCGAGGCGGATGGCGTTGGGGTGGTGCGGGGTGGTGGCGAAGGCGTCGGCGGTGGAGATGAGGATGCCTTCGGCGGCGAGGAGGGCAGCGACCCGGTCGGGGCGCTGGTGGGGTTCCAGGGTGAGCCACTGGATGTAGGAGGTGGGGTGGGCGGTGACGGGGAGGCCGGCCAGGGCGGTGCGGGCGAGGTGCTGGCGGGCGGCGGCGTCGGTGCGGCGCTGCTGTTCGAGGCGGGTGACGGTGCCGTCGGCGAGCCAGCCGGTGGCGAGGGCGGTGGTGAGGCCGGGGGCGCCCCAGGCGGCGGCGCGCAGCTGGGTGGTGGCGGCGCGCAGATGCCGATCGGGGAGGACGGCGAAGCCGAACCGCAGGCCGGGGGCGACGTTCTTGGACAGGCCGGCGACGTAGCAGGTGCGGTCGGGGGCGAGGGCGTGCAGGGGCGGGGGCGGTGCGGCTTCCAGGAAGGCGTAGGTGCCGTCCTCGATGAGGGTGCTGTCGTGCTCGGCGGCGATGGCGGCGAGGCGTTCGCGCTGGGTCCGGTCGAGCACCCAGCCGAGCGGGTTGTGGACGGTCGGGATGGTGTACACGGCGCGCACGGGGCGGCTGCGGCAGAGCCGGTCGAGGGCGTCGAGGTCGGGCCCGGCGGGGGTGACCGGGACGGGGGCGGGGTCGAGGCCGTGGGCGGTGGCGAGCAGTTTGATGCCCGGGTAGCTGAGCGCGTCGACGGCGAGGACGTCGCCGGGGCGGGTGAGGGTGCGCAGCACGCAGTCGAGGGCCTGCTGGGCGCCGCTGGTGAGCAGGACGTTCTCCGGTGCGGTGTCGACCCCGCGGTCCAGCAGGTAGCGGGCGACGGCGGCCCGGTCGTGCCGGTGGCCGCCGGGCGGGTGCTGGCGCAGCAGGGCCTCGGCGTCGCCCGAGGTGGCGAGGGTGCGCAGGGCCCGGCGCAGCAGGTCGCCCTGGTCGGGGGCGAGCGGCTGGTTGAAGGAGAGGTCGGCGATCCGGGGCACCGGGAGGGCGCGGGAGGGTTCGATGCCGTCGTAGCCGGAGCGGACCCGGACGAAGGTGCCGCGGCCCTGCTCGCCCACGACCAGTCCGGCGGCGCCGAGTTCGGCGTAGACGCGGGTGGCGGTGGCGAGGGCGACCCGGCGTTCGCGGGCGAGGGCGCGGTGGGTCGGCAGCCGGGTTCCGGCGGGGAGGGCGCCGGAGCGGATCGCGGCGGCGTACTCGTCGACGATGGCCTTGTAGGAGGGCGGTCGCATCGGGCCTGCCGTTCCGTGGTCCGGGGTGGGCGGGGGGTTCGGGCGGGAGGGTGCGGGCGGAGTGTATCCAGGACAATAACTGGATTGTCCTGGACGGTCTTCCTAGCCTCGCTCGGGTAGGGACCCAGGCGAAAGGGAGCCAGCAGGCCATGACCGTCCTCAGCGAGCGGGACCAGTACGTCGTCACCCTCACCATCGACCGGGAGGAGAAGCTCAACGCCCTCGACTATCCGACCATCGACGCGCTGCTGGCCGAACTCGACCGGATCGACGCCGACGACACCGTCCGCGCCGTCATCCTGACCGGTGCCGGGCGGCGGGCGTTCAGCGCGGGCGCGGACATCCCGTCGCTGGCGGGCAGCATCGCGGGCGGGCCGGAGCGGGCGCTGCGCGAGTTCGTCCGGCGCGGCCACACGCTGACCCGGCGGATCGAGGAGTTCCCCAAGCCGGTCATCGTCGCGGTCAACGGGCTGGCGTACGGCGGGGGTTGCGAGATCACCGAGGCGGCGCCGCTGGCGATCGCGGCCGAGCACGCGAGCTTCGCCAAGCCGGAGATCTCGCTCGGCTTCCCGCCGCCCTTCGGTGGTTCGCAGCGGCTGCCGCGCCATGTGGGCCGCAAGCGGGGGCTGGAGATGATCCTGACCGGGGACCCGGTCCCGGCCTCCCGGGCGGTCGAGCTGGGCCTGGTCAACTCGGTCGTCCCGGCGGCCGAACTGCTGGACGAGGCACGGGACTTGGCGGACCGGATCATCCGGTACGCGCCGACCGCGGTGGCGGCCTGCCTGCGGGCGGTCACCCGCGGGATCAACCTGCCGATCGACGAGGGTCTCGCGGTGGAGGCGGCGGCCTTCGCTGCCACGGTGCCGACGGACGGCGTGCGGGACGGCATCCAGCAGTTCCTCGACCGTGCCCGGGACCGGTCCGCCGGGCGGGCCCGCTGACCTCCGGACAGGCCCTAATCGCTTGGCAGGCGGCGACGGCGGGGAGATCATGGCAGGATGTCCGATCTGCTTGAGCGGGTAGCCGCCTTCCACGCTGCCTTCGCCCGCCGCCAGGCGGCCGAGGTCGTCGAACTGCCCGAGTTCCCCGGGGTCTTCGCCGTGCGGAATCCGGAGTTCGTGCGCTCCCACGAGCACAACCAGCTGATCGTCACCGGGCCGGGCACCGACCCGGCGGCCCTGCCCGGGCTGGCGGCGCGCTGGCTCGGGCAGCGCCGGCAGTACGCGATCAGCGTGCTGGACGAGGCATGGGGTGAGCGGGCCGCCCCGGTGCTCGCCGGGGCCGGGTACGAGTGGAGCACCGTGGTGGTCATGGCCCGGGACACGGCGGGCTGCGCGCTGCCCGAACCGGCCGCCGTCCCCACGGAGTTCGCCGAGTTGCGGGAGGCCGTGCTGCGGCAGCAGCGGGAGTGGTTCGAGGACGAGGAACTGCTCCGGCAGCTCACCGACCGCCGGCCGGCCCGGCTGCGCGGCGCCGAGCGGGTGCACTTCCTGGCCGCCCGGGCGGCGGACGGCGAGGTCGCCGCCTGGGTCGACCTCTACCTCGAACCGGCCGCCGGGCTGGCCCAGTTGGAGGACCTGGTCACCGCGATCCCGCACCGCGGGGCCGGCCACGGCGACACCCTGCTCGCCAGCGGCCTGGCACTGGCGGCGGCCGCCGGGATCCCGCAGCTGTTCCTCCTGGCGGACGCGGTCGACTGGCCGCGCGCGTGGTACGCGCGTCGGGGCTTCGCCGAGATCGGCCGCAGCCTGTCCTTCCAGACGCGCTGACGGTCCAGGCGCACTGACGGTCCGGACGCAATGACGGTCCGGACGTACGCGATGGTGCGGGTGCGCCAGGATGGGGGCATGAACGCGGAACGGGCCCTGCCCGGTGACCTGATGGCCGTCGACACCCCGGAGCTGCTGCGACTGGAGGAGCGCGCCGCCGACCTCCGCCTCTCCCAGCGGCTGGACCAGGCGTGGCTGAGGGTGCACGCGGCGCCGGACGGGCGGCACTACCTGCGCGCGGTGCTCTGGCACGCACTGTCCCACCGTCCGGAACTGCCGGCCCAGTTGCGCTGCGAACTGGTGCTGGAACTCCGGACCGGCGAGCAGGTGCTGAGCCTGCTGGACGTCCTGCCCGAGGAGTTCGAGCGGCTGTCGGCGGTGACGTCCCGCGACGAGGGCCTGCCGGTGGCCCGTCTCCTGGGCGGCGGCGGGCTCCGGTCGGTCAGGGAGTACAAGGAGGGGCTCCCGGGCTGACCGGCGGTGCCGCCGCCCGCCCGCAGTGGGCCGCGACGGTGTCCGCGAAGGCGCGGGCGAGCGGACCCAGGGTGTCCCACTCACGGGCGGCCCAGCCGACGGTGAGGCCGGGCAGGTCGGGCAGCGGGACCAGCCGCAGCCCGGGGTGGCCGGGGCCCTGCCACTCGGGGAGTGCGGGGACGACGGCGTGGCCGAGGCCGAGTTCGGCCAGCAGGATCGCGGTGTCCCAGTCCGTGACGCTGGTGTCGAAGACCGGTCGGATGCCCGACTTGCCGAGCCAGTCGTCGAGTTGGGAGCGGGAGACCGAGTTCTGCGGCAGCCCGATGAGCCGGGCGTCCTGGAGGTCGACGGGCTCGATCCGCGCCCGGTCGGCGAGCGGGTCACCGGCTGCCACGGCGAGGACCCACGGCAGGTCGGCGACGGGCCGCTGCTCGATCCCGCGGACCGGGGTGCCGAGGGTGATCCAGGCCAGGTCGACCTGGCCGGCGGTGAGCGCCTCCAGGCAGTTGCGGCTGGAGACCCCGGTCTGGAACTCCAGGTTGACCTGCGGGAAGCGCTCGCGGAAGTCCACCACGGCGGCGGACATGAAGTGCCGGATGCTGGTGGCGCCGGTGGTGATCCGCACCGACCCGCCCTCGCCGCGGGCGAGTTCGGCGATGGTCCGCAGCGCGTGGTCGATGCCGCCGAGTCCGTTGGCCACGGCGGTCTGCAGGTGCCGTCCGGCCTGGGTGGGCACCACGCCGCGCGGGTGCCGCTCGATCAGGGTGAGGCCCAGCTCGCGCTCCAGCCGCTTCACGTGCTGACTGACGGCGGACTGGCTGCACACCAGGTCGCGGGCGACGGCGCTGAGCGAGCCGGCCCGGCAGACGGCGGCGAAGATGCGGAGGTCGTCGAGGGTCACGAGCGCCCAGGGTACTGCCGGATCCGGGGCGGTACGAGAAGGGCCCGACCCAAGCCTGAGCTTGGGGGTTTCCCAGGAAATCGGTGGATTGACTTGGAAGTTCGGCAGGATCGATCATCGGTGGCAGGGCCCGCGCAAGGGCGGCAACCCGCCCGCTGCCTTCGCGGCGCTCCGGACGCGTAGAGGCGGGGGCGGGGCGGGTGCCGACCCGTACCCGTGCGTGCCCGTGCTCATGCGTGCTTCGGGCAGTGCAGTGGAGGGGGAGACGGAATGCGGTACGCCGATGGTCCCGGCGCGGAGTGCGAGGTGTTCGTCCGGGCGGGGGTGGAACGGGTCTGGGCGCTGGTGACCGACATCGCCGTGCCCGCCCGGCACAGTCCGGAGCTCCAGCGGGCCGGCTGGCTGGACGGCGCGGACGGCCCCGCGCCGGGCGCCCGCTTCGAGGGGTACAACCGCCGGGCCGGCATGCCCGACTGGCGGACGGTCTCCGAGGTGGTGGAACTGGCCGAGCACCGCGTCTTCGCCTGGGCCGTCATGGACGCGGACGGCCGCTACGGTGCGCCGGTGACCGAGACGGTCGGCGCGCTGGCCCGGTGGCGGTTCGACGTCGCCCCCGTGGAGGGCGGCACCCGGGTGCGCCACTCGGTGGTGCTCGGCCCGGGCAGCAGCGGCCTCACCAGGGCCATCGACGCCCGACCCGAGGCCGAGGAGAAGATCGTCGACTACCGGCTCGGGGAGCTGCGGACCGGTATGACGGCGACCCTGGAGGGCATCAAGTCACGTGCTGAACATGGAAGTTGACGAGTCGGCGGCCGACCTGCCGCCGGACTTCGACGAGCTGTTCGCGGCGGTCCGGGCCTCGGCGGCACGCCTGTGCGCGGAGCTGGAGCCGCTGACCGACCGGCAGGCCCGCGAGCCCTCGCGGCTCCCCGGCTGGAGCCGGGGCCATGTGCTCACCCACCTCGCCCGCAGTGCCGACGCGTACCGCTGGATGCTCGCCCTGGCCCGTACCGGCACCGCGCCCGGGCCGCGGGCCGACGCCGCCGAGCTGGACCGGCAGCTGCGCGAGGGCGCGGGGCGCGGCGCGACGGCGCTGGTCGCGGACCTGCGGGACAGCCTGGACGGGCTGCTGCGGGACGCGGCGGAGCTGCCCGCCGAGCGCCGGAGCGTCCTGGTCCCGGCGCTGGCGGGCTGGCGGCACCCGGCCTGGTACCTGCTGTGGCGGACCTGGCGGGAGCTGGAGGTGCACGGGGTCGACCTCGGCCTCGGCCGCACACCGGCCGGCTGGCCGGAGGGGTTCGTTCGCCGGGCCCTGGCCGAGACGGCCGCGACGCTGGCCGCGCGGGCGGTTCCGCTCGCCCAGATCGAGGCCGAGGACCTCGGCCGGAGCTGGGCGATCGGCGGGGCGGGCCCGGTGGTCGGCGGCCCCGGGCACGCGCTGCTCGCCTGGCTCGCCGGGCGCGGCCCGGTGGCCGGACTGCGCGTGGCGGGCCCGCTGCCGGTGTCGTCGGTGCCGTCGGTGCCGTCGGTGCCGCCGGCGTTGCCGAGCTGGCCGTTGCCGCCGGTGCCCGGCTGGGGGTGAGGGCGGCTGGGGCGAGGCGGCTGGGGGTGAGGGCGGCTCAGGGGGCGGGCGTGCGTTCCTCCGCCTGCCGCAGCACGGCCGCCAGGTCCTGGAAACCCCGCCGTTCGGCCAGCTCACGCGCCGTGGCGCCGTTGGCGTCCGGGAGACGGGGGTCGGCGCCGTGGGCGAGCAGGATGTCGACGATCTCGCGGTGAGCGGGACCGCCGTCGCCCAGCACGACCGCCTCCAGGAGGGCCGTCCAACCGAGGTCGTTGACGTGGTTCACGTCGATGTCGGTCTCGGTGAGCACCGCCCGGACGTAGGCGACGTGGCCGCGCTCGGCGGCCGGGATCACCGAGACGCTGCCGTAGCGGTTGCGGCGGGCGAGGTCGGGGCCGCCGGGGAGGAGCGCGCGCATCATCGGCACGCTGCCGGTGATGCCGGTGACCAGCCACGGGCTGTTCAGCTGCGGGTCCTGGGCGTTGACGTCGGCGCCCGCCCCGGACAGGGCCTGCCAGCCGGGCGGCGGCGACCCGGTCGGCGAAGGCGGCCCGCAGCAGCGCCGTCCGGCCCTCGGCGTCCCGCGCGTCGATGCTCGCGCCGGCGGCCAGGGCGGACCGGAGGGCGTCGAGGTCGCCGCGCTCGGCGGCGTTCAGCAGGGAGCGGTCGGCGGGGGACAGCGGGTGGTCGGTCATGGCGGGGCTCCTCCACGGGGCGCGGGCAGGCGTGGTCACCACCAGCCTGGCGTCTCGGTCCGTCCCGTGGAATCGGCGGGCTGGCGGGACTCGGGGAGCGGAGCGGCGGACGGCCGGGTCGACCGATCGGTCGACC